>CAYJQA010000024.1:0-20400 GCA_964372065.1 uncultured Litorilinea sp. | reverse complement strand
GGCGCGTCGTGTAGACGTAGAGCGGCGGGTTGATCAGCGTGGCCCCGCCGGCCGTGCTCAAATGCGACGGGACCACCAGGTTATTGGTGTAGATGCCGTTGAGCGCCGCGCCGTCTTGGCTGATAGCCAGGTCCAGGTCGCCGTCGCCGTCCATGTCGCCCCAGGCCATGCCGGTCGTATCGAGCGTCTCCGCCGACGACCATAGCCACAAGAACTGGGGTGCGCCGCTGGAACTGCCGCTGTTCACATAAATTTGGTCCGCCTCGCCGTGATTGCCCACCGCCAGGTCCAAATCGCCGTCGTTGTCCCAGTCGCCCCAGTCAATCGACGTGGTGTGAAACTTCTCATCCGTGCGCAATACCTCGACAAAGCTGCGCCCGCTCGCGGCCAGCCGATTCTCATAGAGAACGTTGGCATCGCCGTCGCCACCCTCGTCGCCGTAATTACCCACCATCAGGTCCAGGTCGCCATCGCCGTCATAATCACCCCAGGCCACGGCCCGCGTATCGCCCACGGTCTCCGCCGTCCAAAAGAGCGAGAACTGATTATCGCGATCGTTGAGGTAGATTTGGTTATACCCATTGACGCCTAGCGCGAAATCCAAAAAGCCGTCTTGGTCAAAATCACCCCACGCCACGGCCTGCGGAGTCGTCGCTTCGGCCCTCCAGACGGACTCGGTGCCGAGGTTGCCCGTACCGTCGTTGAGGAATAGCTCCACATGTCCGCCCGTACCCACCGCCGTCGCGACCAGGAGATCCAGGTCCACATCGCCGTCTACATCGCCCCAGGCCGGGACCTTGTTGCCCTCTTCGGGGATGCTCCAGAACGCGGCGAGAAAATCGTTCGCTTTGTGGAGCCGCTGCTCCGTAGTGGAGCCGATGGCAATATCCAGGTCGCCGTCGCCGTCGGCGTCGCCCACCGCCACCATGTGCGGGCCAAAACCGCTGTAGGCGCGCACCGAGTCAACCGGGAACTCGCCCACGTCGTTATAGTAGACCTTGGTGTTGAGCGCGGCCGGTCCCGCCGGTCCCGCGCCGAAGATCAAGTCCAGGTCGTCGTCGCCGTCGGCGTCGGCCCAGGCCACGCTGCTGGCGGGCGACTGCGTGGCAAAGGGGGCCACACCGGTGAGCCCCTGCAACGTCGTATTCAGCGGCGGGCGGAAGTTCGAGATGACCAGGCTAGGACCGTCGCGGTCGCTCAGCGTCAAGTCGATGTCGCCGTCGTTATTGGCGTCCACGGCGCGCAGACTCCACACCTGCCCGCTCACCACATCATCGCCCAGCACAAAGAACGGCTTGAACGCGCTGCTGGTCGTGCCGCCCACATACGAATAGACAATGGGCGGCGAATCGGCGATCGCCAGGTCCAGTTTGCCGTCACCGCTAAAGTCACCCCAGTCCAACGCATAGGGCGTCAGGAACACATTGGTACGCAGCGAGATGGGTGAGGCAAAGCCCGTCCCGCTGAGGTTGCGATAGATGCGCGCCTCGCGCATCAGCGGGTAGGCCGCGGCCAGGTCGAGATAGCCGTCGCCGTCATAGTCGCCCCAGGCGAAATCATAGGGCAGGAACATGACGCTGCTCTCGATGACCAGGGTGTCGCCGCTAAACGCGCCGTTATCGTTCACCAGCATTTGGACCTGGCTGGGGAACAGCCCCACGGTCAGGTCCAGGTCGCCGTCATTGTCAAAGTCCACGGGCTTAAGGCTGGCCGTGGCGGCCAGGCTGATGCACTCCGTGTCCAGGGTAAACGTGCCGCTGCCGTCGTTGTTGAACAACTGCACAGGACATTCGGCATTGATGGCGTTGGTGCTGACAATCAGATCGGTCGCACCGTTGCCGTCAAAATCGCCCGCCTCCACCCGCACCATCTGGCGGGTCGTGGCGAAATTGCTCAACTCCGCAAACCGCCGGTTGGTGGCGCTGGTGGTCGGGTCATACTTGTAGACGTAGTTGATGCCGGGCATCTGGGCCATGTTGTTATTGGCCGAGACGTCGCCGGACACCGCGCCGACCGCGATCACTTCCGGCTTGCGGTCCCCGTCCACATCCGCCCAGCGCACGCCAAACGCCGGGCGATCGGTAGAGTCTCCGGTGATGCTCCAGAACAACTCCAGACGCCCGGCGGCAAAGCGATAGACCGAGATGCCCAATGTCGAGCCGAGCGCCAAGTCCAGGTCGCCGTCGCCGTCGAAGTCGGCCCAGTCCGTGCTAAGCGTGCCGCCTACGTCCTGGGAGAACCAGGTCGGCGTATTCGACAGCGTGGTCACGCCACCCTGGTCAATGCGCAACCGCACCGTCAAGTTCACCTCGTTGCTGGACTGGGTGCGCTGCTGACCGTTCTGCCTGTAGTCGGCGTAGGCCACATTCGTGAAGCTCGCCCCGTCCGCCTGCCCGATCACGCGGGCCGTGAAGGAGCGCTGCAAGCTGCTATTGGGGGCAACGCTGGCAATCGTCCAACTGATCTGGCGCGTCGTAGTGATTGTGAGCGTGCCGCCCAGCGGCTCCGGGATCGTGCTCACCTCGTTGATCAGTTCGCACTTGGCAATATTGACCGCATCTTGGCACTGTACATTGTCCAGGACGTTCTGGGGCAGCACATCCAGCAGGAGCATGTTGGTCAGCGTCGCCGAAGTGCCGTTGTTGACGATGATGGTATAGGCGATAGTGTCGCCGTTATACGCCGAATTGTCGTCGTTGATGCCCGTGACCACCTTCGTCACGGTCACCGCCGCCGTCTGCGCAGCGCCTGTCTGCGGGTCCCACAGCGCGCCCCACGCCAACAACGCCAGGACCAACAGCAGCCCGCGCCACATCCGCGGCCCGCCAATCCCCCGCACAGGCAACGCTTTGATAGTTGAAACGGAACCTAAGTTGTCTTGCTGGGCCATAGGCGTCGGTAAACCCGATCTCACTCTAGGGACAAACTCGCGTATACCAGCTTGCATTGCTGGAGTCGGTTTCCTGGATGCGGTCATCACCGCTCCGGGTAATGTCTTCGTAGACGGCAACCACATAGTATACCCGGTTGCAGTTCGGCGATGATGTATCCGTCCACTCTTTCGCCGTGTTGTCCAGTTCAAAGCGGTCGGCCACGCGCGAGAAGTTGAAATTGTCCACACTGGCGCGGTAGACCCGGAAGCCCAGGATGCTTCCCTGGCTCTCCCCGGCGTAATCCCACGTGATCTTCACGGGGTCGTCCAGCGCCACGCCATCCACGCCGGACACATTGAACGCGGGCGGCGGCGGCGTGACCGGCAGCACGTTGATCCGAATGCGGCGACCCGATGTGCCCGTCACCACCAGTTGGAAGACCGTGCTTTGGGTTACGGTGACCTGGAACTCATCTTCCGGGCTGCGCACGCCATAGTCATTCGTCGAGTCGGTCAGCCGCACTTCCAGCACAGGATTCTCAATGCGCCACCCCAGTTTCACCGCGGTCCCGGCCTCCACCTGGTAAGTGGGGATGTCATCCGACGACGAGACCGGGATCACCTCGCCGCCCGCCTCGGCTGCGCTCACGGTGAACGAGACGATGTTGGGCGTGGGTGTGGGTGATGGCGTCGGCGTGTTGGTCGGCGGCGGCGGCGGCTCCGTGGGCGTCGCCGTCGGCTCCAGCACGGTCAGTTCCTGCGTGGCGCTGGCCAATAGTTCGCCGTTGTAATAGGCGTTCAGTTGGAACACGGTACTGGCGTCCGCCGGTACGCGCAGCGTCCCTTCCTTGGGCAGATTGCGGACCGGGCCGAAGTCCGGCCCCGTCACCTCCACGTCGGTCACGTCGCCGATGATGGTCCAGGTGAGTTTAGGCAGCGACGACTCCGAGGTCGTGCCGCCCTCTGCGTCATTCGTCACCGTGAACAGATCGCCTCGCACGACTGTATCTGGGACGAGTTCAAAGACCGAGATCACCGGGACCTGCGGCGTGGGGGTCGGCGTGGGGGTCGGCGTCGGCGTCACCGTGGGCGTCGCCGTCACAATGGACACGATGCGCGTCGCGCGCGCTTCTGCCGTGCTGGTCCCGTTGGTGAACGATGCGCGCAAGATAAACGTCTCCTGCGTCTTGCCCTGTTCGATGGAGATCTCGTTCGATCCTTCGAAGTCGGGGGCTGGGCCAATTACCGGCAGAATCTCTACGTCACTCGCCCCCTCCACGTTCCAGATCACCTGCACCTTTTGCCCATCCACGATGGGCTTCGGGTTGATATCGAACAGGCGGATGAGCGGGGTCGGGATAGGCGTGGGGGTCGGCGTGGGCGTGGGGGTCGACGTCGGCGTCTGGGTCGGCGTAGGCGTCATCGTCACGATGGGCAGCACCCGCGTGGCAATGGCCTGCACCCGGCTCGGCCCTTCGCCCAGCGAAGCCAACAGCGTGAAGGTTTGCTGCGACTTCCCCGGTTCTAGCGTCGCCTGCTCCTGGCCTTGGAGACTGGGCGCTTGGGGAATCACCGGGTCAATCGAAACCGCGGCGGCCCCTTCCACGTTCCATGTCACGCTGATGAAAGCGCCGTCGATAATGGGATACGGCTCCACGCCAAAGGTACGAATTACCGGCGTGGGCAGCGCTACCGCTACGACCACCGGCAGCGACAACACTTCCTCGTCCCAATAGGGGCTGCGCGCTGCCAGTTGGTATTGCGTCTGGCCCGTCGGCGCTTCGGCCAGCGTCCCGCGGGCCTCTTCGAGCGGCCGCGGCACGGTGTTCACCCGCAACTCGACTTCCTGCGCCTTGGCTACCTGCCAGGTGATGTTGACCGATTGCCCCGTGATGATCGACGGCGGCGTCACGTCAAAGACCTCGATCACCGGCTGCACGGGGTCCACGATCAGCCCCAGCCGCTCTTCGACAATCCCCATGGACTCGCCCACGAACGGCAGCCGCGCGATCCAATTCTGCGCCGTCAGCACATACGTCGCCCGTTCGCGTACATCGGCGACAAAGGTATAGCGGCGCTGCTGCCGCGGCTCCTCGATGCCCGCGACGAAAATGCGCTCGCCGCCCACGATCTTCTCAATACTGACCGTCCCGGCCCACTGCGTTGCCCACACCAGCGTGACCTCGTGCCCGGCGTCCACCATGGCCGCGGTCAGCACCGGCACGGCCTCGACGGCCTCCTCCTCCGCGCCGCCGCCCGGCCAAAAGTCGTTGAGAAACGCCAACTGCTTGGGCAGCTTGGGCAGTTTCGGCAGCTTGATGCCAAACACCTTCTTGCCTGCCAGCCCGGCCGCGCCTTCGGCCAAGCTCTGCGCGCTGGCCGCGGGCGCCGCGCCTTCCGTCACGGTCGTTTCCACAATACCCGGCGCAAACTCGAAGCTCTCGATGCGCGGGCGGAAGGTGATCACGATCACCGCGGCCAACAACAACAAAAGCGCGGTAATGATCCACGGCCCCACAATGGGCTTATTGCGCAGTTGCGCCAAGACCGCGCGTGGGGCTTGCTGGCCCGCCATCATGGTCGTGGTCAGCGTCAGCGAATGGACATGCGTCCCTGCGCCGATCACGTGAAAATCGCGCGGCGTCGCCGTGATGGGAACCGTCCACTCCTGGTTCGGCTCTAGCACCGACTCGACCTGCCGCACCAGGACCGTATCTTCCTGGGGCGACTTCATCTCAAACGTCACGTGGTTCTCGTCGTCCGTGCCCTCGACGCGAAACGCGGTCGTGCTGTTGCCCCGGTTCTGGATGGGCAGCTTGAGCCGCCCCGCGCGCCGGAAATAGCTGACGTTCTGCTGGCGCGGGCTGATCTCGCCCACGTTGAACTCATAGTAGGGATTGATCGTCAGCGTGATCGCGCGCTGCGCCCGGTGGCCCGGATAGTTGGCCGACGTCACCACCACCAACACCTGGTGGCTGCCCGCCGAACTCGTGGGCGCGCGCGGCGGCGTGATGGTCACGGTCGCCGCCCCGCGTGCGCCTTCATAGAGGTTCACCGAGGCCGGGCTGATCTCCACCCAAGCGCCGTCGATGAACCCCTCCAGGTGTACGTCAAAACGGGCGACCAGCGCGCCGCCATTGGCGATGGTAAGCTGCCACGTGGCGGTTTGGTCCACGTCGACGACCTGCTCGCGGCCCGAAATGTCGATGACAATCGCGTCATCGCTCATGTCGGCAAATGCCTGGTCGGGTGCATGGACCGCCCCGTTGCCGGACCGCGTCGGCGGCGGTGCGGCCGTAATAACCGCCGCGGCCGCCGCTTGCGCCGCGGGCGGCGGGGTTACTGCCGGCGCAGGCACGACGACCGGCGGAGCTACAGACGGCAGCGTCATCACCTGCGCAGCCCCGCCCGGCCCCACTGCCACGCCGCCAGGACCGGTCGCGGGCATAGCGGTCGCCGGCGGGACCGGCGCGGACGGCGGATAACCCGCCGCGCCCTCGCCTTCCACCAGGATCATGGCGTACCCGGCCAGGTCAATGCTCTCCCACGGCTGCAGCGCCACATACGCGCCCGCAGCGAGGGGTTTGCCGGCCACCGTTGCCCGTGCGCCCGGGTCGATCACGGTGACCTGATACGGCTTGGTGCGATGGTCGATCACCAGGTGGAAATCGGCCACGCCCGGCGCGCGCAGCACTACATTGTTGGACGGATGCCGCCCCACGTTGGTCAGGCCATCGCTGATATCTAGTTCGAAGAAGGCAATTTCGCCGGTTGGCGAAACAACCTCAAGTTGATCGGTCAGCGCCATGTCACCCACACAGGAATCGCACTAGATAACGGCCAGACCGCCGCCGCCACGTCTACGTCCAATGGCATCCTAGAAGATGACGCCAATGAGCCACCAGACCAGGACAGCCGCCACGAGTACCGACAAGCCGATCACAATCCAAGCCATCAACCCGCGCCAGGGCGAACCGCCGGTTACGCGCACCGTGCCTGCCTCGATCACGGGCTGGGCATTTTCTTCGCCGGTGGCCCGCGACAGCAGCCGGAAAGGCAGATGTTGGCTGCCCGTCAGCTTACCCGCCGCGCCGACCAACACGTCAATCGTCACCGTGTCGCCCGGGTTGAGCGGCGGCACATAGACCCATTGCCGCCCTGCCCCGCCCGCGCCATTGCCCCCGCCCACGAGCGCAGCCGCCTGGTCGCCCACACGGCGCGCCGTTGCGCCAGTCAAGTCATAGAGCTTGTTCGCCGCCCGGCCCGCCCCGGCGGCGGCGCTCCCGGCCGCGGTGGCGACCGCCGCGCCCGCGGTGCGCCCGCCTGCCGCCACGGCTTCGCGCGTCGAGTCCGCCGTGGCAAACTCACCTAATTCGTCGACCGCCTCGCCGGCAGCCTGGGTCACGGCCGCGCCCGTCTGCGTCTGGTTCAGCTTGCCGACCTGCTTGCGGACATACTCGACCCGCCGGGTGAGCATCTGCCCCTTGCGAATCTGCATCACCACTTGCCGCACCGGTCGCGCCAGCCCAGACGGGAGGAAAAAGGTCACAGACATGAGAATCGAGGCGATGACCTGTCCAAATTGACTGACCTCGCCCAGCTTATCGCCGATCTCGCCCATATTCTTGGGCATACTGAGGCCGCTTGCGCCCGCCGGCAGCGTCACACCGGGCAGCCCCGTCCCGACCCGCCGCCCGCCGCCCGCCGCGACACTGGCCGCCTCGTCCGGCATCGTGCGCGCCACCGGCGGTTGGCCCAGCGTCTGCCCGTTCAGGCTGAAGCGGAAGAAGAGCGCGCCCGCGGGGTCGTCCCCGCGCAGCAGATAGCCCGTGGCGACGTTGCCCAGGTTGCTCAACGCCAACCGCATCGGCGTCAGGGTCTTGGTCTCCGCGGCCTTGCGTGCGCCGCCCAGCGCCGACGCCACCACGGCCCACAGCCCCAGCAGCACCGCGACCAGCCCGGCGATGCCCAGCCAGCGCCCCCAGTTGATACCGCGTACATCGGGGATCGCGGCGCGGAAACCCGTCGGCGCGGCGGTCGCCGCGGGGGTAGGCGTCGGCGGCGCGACCAAGACCAACTCCAGCGAAGTCACGGCTTGCCGCCCCGCCGCGTCGCGCGCCACCACCGTCACCGTCTGGCTGCCCGCCGCGAACTCGCCCGAATCAAAGCGCGCCTCATAGGGCGCGCGGTCGTCGGTCGCGACCAGCACATTGCCCACAAAGAACTCGACGGTCGCGCGTCCTTCCAGCACCGTCACCTCGGCGCGCACCGTCACATCGTCGCCGACGACGATGTCCCCGTCGCTGTTGCGGGCGTCCAAACTGGCCGCCACCGTCACCGGCGCGACGACGGTAAAATTGACCGTCGCGCTCCCCTGGTTGCCCGCGGCGTCGGTCGCGATCACCTCCAGGGCATAGGCTCCCGGCGTCACGGTCTCGCTGTTCCAGCGCACCAACGCGCCGATCTCCTGGGTCTGCGCCAGCGTCGCGCCGTTCAGCCGATATTCCACCGCGACAATCGGCGCGGGCGCGTCCGCCTGTGCGCCCAAATCCACCTGTCCGCCGATGGTGTCGCCGTCCGTGACGCCCACAATCGTCACCGTGACGGGGCGGCGGGCGGCGATAAACGTGCCGTTCGTCTCGGCTTGCAGCCCCGCCGCGGCCAGGCTGACGGTCAACGCGTGCGATTGGTCGTCGGCGGGCAGCGGCGACATGTACTCCAACCGGTAGCCCTGCTGGATCAACTGCAAGAGAGTTTGCGCCGGGCCGCGTAACTCGCCCGCGCCGCCTACCGTCACCGAGTTGCCGCCGGTAAGCTGCGCCAGCCCGCCCAAAGCGCCGGCGGTCGCGCCGTCCACGCCGAAGCCTAGAATATGGACCGGCACCGGCTGCGCTTGCAGCCCCTCGATCACCTGGTCCACCGTGATCATCCCTGTGTTGTCCAGCCCGTTGGTGAGCAGGATCACGCTGTGCCTGCCCGGCAGACTGGCGGCCAGGTTGACGGCGTCCAGCATCGCTTGGTGCAGGGCATTGTCCGCCACCGGCGTCGCCGCGGGCGGCACCGGCTCAAGCGAGGCCAGCGCGCTGCGTAGCGCGGCGCGGTCGCGCGTCGGCGGCTGCACCAACGCCACGCCCCCGGCAAACGCATAGATCGCGGCCTGGTCTTGGTCGCGCAGCTTGTCGGTCAAAGTGTTGGCCGCGTTACGTACCTGGTTCCACTCGGACGCGACCACGCTGCGGTCCAGCACCAGGACCAACTGGAGCGGCTGCGACGCGTCCACCTGCGCCGTCACCTGCGCGCCGTCGATGGCGCGGGCATCCTCGCTCAGCGAGAAGCTCCGCCCGTCTAGCCCGGCCAGGGGTAGCCCGTTCGGTCCGTAGACATCCACATACGCGGCCACGCGCGGGAACCCACTCCCGTCCACCGTCAGCAAGTCCATGCGCGTGCTGCCCGCGGTCACGACCACGGCGACGGACACCTCGCCCGTATTGCCCGCGCTGTCGGTCACCACGGCGCGCACTGTGTGCCGGCCCGGGGCGACGCTCGTCGTATCCCACGAAACGGCCTCGCCGGGGCCGCCCGCCGTACCGATGAGTTGGTCATCTACGCGAAATTCCACGCTCGCGATGGCGGCGGGTGCGCTGGCCTCCACGGCCAACGCGACGACACCGGCCACCGGCTGGCCTGCGCTCAAACCGGGCAGCGTCACCGCCACCGCACCGCCGCGCGCCGTGAACGCCGCCGTAGCGGAGCCGGTCACGTTGCGCCCATTCACCTGGATTTGGGCGGCATGGGTGGCATTATCCGCGGCCAACCCCGACACAAAATCGATGCGATAGCCCTGCTGTAAGTCGGTCAACAGGCTCGTCAACGCCGTCTGGAGCGTCTCAGCGCCTGCCACCGCCGACGACCGTCCCCCCGTCGCCGCGGCGAACTGGGCGAAGGTCGGCTCATTCTGGACGCGCGGCCCAAAACCCACCACCGACACCGGCACGCCCGCCCCGCTGATCTGGGCCACCGCGTCGTCGGCCGTGAGCGTAGAGATGTTGTCCGGCGCATCCGCCACCAAGACCACGGCGCGGCGCAAGGGCAGCGTGTCGTTGAACTGCTGGACGGCCTGCACCAACGCGGGGTTGATCGCGCTGAAGTCACCGCCCGGCGTCACCGCGGTCAGGCTGGCAATGGCCGCGGCCTTGTCCGCGGTGAAGGGCTGCACCACATCCACCTGGTCATACACGGTGATGAGACTGACCTGGTCCTGGTCGCCCAGCCCCTCGATCATGGCCTGGGCCGCGGTCTGGACCGCCGCCCACGTCACGGCGTCGGTGCTGCGGTCCAGCGCCAGCAGCAGCGCCAGCGGCTGTGACGAGTCGGGCGTCACCGCCTGGATCGTGGCCGGCTGGCCGTCTTCCGCCAGCGTGAAGCCGGTGGGCGTCAGGTCCAAGACGGGCGTCCCTGCCGCCGTATAGACGTCGAGGAAGAGACTGACTTGGGGAAAAGCCTGGTCGTCCACACCGGTCAACGTCACGCGGCCAGCGCTTTCCTGCGCCGCGAGCGGCGCGACCGCGGCCAACAGCAGGATCAAGCCCAGCAGCCACACCGGCGCGCTGCACCAAGCCACACGCCGCCGGGTACGGTCACGGTCTCGCTGATTCACTGGTTTCATCTCTCAGACTCTGCAGACTGGCGGCATGATGTTGGGTTTGATGTGCTTAGGTCAAGTTGTAGTCTTGTGTCTCCATCACCACCACACGCATCTTGTGGCGATAGATCGGCGCAACCTCGATCTCATAGGAGATGCTGGCGCGCTCGCCCGGATAGGCTTCCGGCGCAGAGACATGAAAGGTAATCCGATTGGTCCCGGCGGGCGGATACGCGCCGCTGGGATGCATGAGGCGGAAACTCACCTGTTTCTCGGCGTTGGGGAACAACACCGGCCCCGGCCCGATCTCATAGCTGTCCGGCGGTAAGCCCTCCAACTCGATCTTGAACTGCACCGCCGCCTTGTTCCCCACATGATGGACCGCCAGGCTGCCGGTCAAGGGACGGTCCGGCGCCAGCGTCTTGCCGTTCGTCTCGACAGTGAGCTTGACGACCTCCGAATGCTGCTCGCCGCCATGAAAGATCAGTGTGAACTCGCCCATCTTGGCGCGGTCGCCGTTGGCGATCTCGCCGGACGCGCGCGGGGCGATGCTGACCGCCGGCCGCGGTGGGCCGCCCTCCGGCCCCAATAGCTCGATGGGCTGGTCGCTCAGGTTAATCAGGCGCAGCCCCGCGCGGTTCACCGACGACGGCAGCAGTTGGGCATGACGCGGCGCGACGGCGCTTTGCGTGCCGTCGTCCAACACAATATCGTTGCGCCCGTCACGGCCGATCTGGACAATCGGCTTGTCCAGCACAAAGTCCTTGCGCCACCCCAAGCGATTGATCACCTCGACCCGATTCTCTTGCGCCATGCCCTATCTCCCGCAGGCCCCCATGCCGGCTAACGTCCGGCTGCGGCGGCGGTTGGTATGCGTTGGGTGACCGCCCACTGGATTAGATTTGTGCCAAACTCCAGCGCATTGCGGATCTCGCCACGCGTGGCCTGACGGCCGCGCCGTTCTCCCCGCCAGATACAGCCATAGTCAAACGTGCTCACGATCACGCGTTCGGCGGCCAACAGCACCGGCGCGCCGCGTGTCTCGAAGCCGTCGGGCGGCTGGGCAAACAGATTGGGCGTCGCCAGCAGCGCGTGCGTCGCGGGCATCGTCTCCAGCCGCACCCCGAATGACGCCAACAGTTCCTTGAACATGGCATCTGCGCCCGGCTCGCCGTCCTGCGCCGCCCGGCAGCCCTCAAAGAAGATCACGCCACCGCCTTGCCAATAGGCATACAGTGCGTTCATCTCCTCACTGGTCAACTGCACCGCGTCCCGCCCCACCACATACACCAGATCATAGGGCGTCAGATCGGCCGCCAAGGTGAGGCCACGGTCCACCCAAACTTGCGTGTGGGGGGTCTGGCGCATACTCGCCGCTACGTTCGCCAGCCCCTCGCCGTGACGCGCGCTCTCGGCCCCCCGCAGCATCACCACTCCCACCAACGCCCGCAGCGCGCTCGGCTCGCCGACCGAGCTGCGAAAACGCAGGTCGATCTCATTGGTGCGTGGATGAGCAGACTCTTTGGCGGCAACGATGGGAGAGGTCTGACCACGGCGATTGATCCGCGCCAGTTCCACATGGGGTGTCGAGGGCAGCTTTGTCACAGCCTCCAGCGTAAACTGGCTGTGCACGTAGAGCGGCGCATCTTCCTGCACCCGGCTCGTGGCCGACTGCGGGCGACTTTCCGTATAGCTCACAATTAAGTATAACAGGCCCTCTGCAATGCCCAAATCGTAGGCGCGGGGCTCAGGGAGGATGATCAGGTTCCCAATGCCGTCCACCGCCACGCCGGGCAGCACATAGACCGCATCGTCGGCGGGTTCGCTGGCGATCACCTCCAGCCCGCCCACGATCCCCGCGCCATGCTGGAGCAGGCTATGCAGTTGCAGCAGCAGACGGTGATATTCGTGGGATGTTTCCCACACCTCCGCCGTGACCGCCATGCCGTCCACGGCGCGAACACGCTGGCGCGGTATCAGGCCCAACAACTCTCGTGTAAACATGCGCTCCCCAGTCTCTTATGGCGGTGCTTGGCGGTTCCTGTGGCAATTGGCGTGGCCGCGGTGATGGCGGCGGGCCATTAGGACGCGGCGGGAATCTCGACGATCTCGAGATGATAGGCGACATGCGCCGGCTTGTCGGCCTCGATCAGTTGCTCCAACCGGCGGCGGCGCTGCTTCTCCAGCCGCGCCACCTCTTTGGCGGCGGCCTCGCCGGTCAGACCCGGCGGCGGCGTCAGCGCGGGCAGCCGCACGCTCACCGTAAAGGTGTGCGGCACATTGCCCGTGCCCAGCGCGATGCCCACCCCCAGCCGCGCCGTCGGCCCCAGCTTCAAGTTCTTGGCCCGTCGCTCGGTGATCTCCACGGGCTGGCGGGTATAGATCTCCAGGTAGCGCTTTAGCGCGACGCGCGTGCCCCGGCGGCGATACAGCCACATGATGTTGCGCAGCAGTTCGCGACGCTGCCCCTCGCTCCATGTGTCGTCGAACTCCAGGTCAAACCAACCCGCCAGCCAGGGCAAGAAGCGCGCCGGTGTCAGCGCCGGATCGAGATAGTGCGGAAAGGCGTCGATCTGGTGGCTAATCGGCCCCCAAAAGCTCTCAAAGAGCATCAAGAAGCGACCGATAAAGTCGTCTTCCTCAAAGAGCGCCGGGAGATGCTCCAGATACTTCCCTTTGGGAAAGACGGCAATCTGCACGCTCTCGGCGGCCAACTGCTCCCCGTCCCCGCTCTGCACCGAGGCGCTGCTTACCAGCTTCAACTCGCGCACGGTGGGCAGCGTCAGCGCACTCAACTCGAACTCATGCACCGCGCCCGCCGGCTGCGGCTCGGCCACCACCCAGATCATCTCATTGGCGTAGACCGTTGTCGCCAACCCTTCGCTGCTGCCCGGCACGGCCAGCGGGAAAGGCATCCCGTCCGCCCCCGGCAAAACCCGCAGGTCGCCGATGCGGGTCATGGGCAGACGGCGGAATGCGGGCTGGCGCAAAACGTGATCGCTACGATAGTCCGCCAAGTCCAGTCCCGCCGGAATCAGCACACGCAAGGTAAAGCCGGGCATATCTTGGCGGACGTGCACGCGGGTGAAGATCGTCACCGGCTCGCCCGGATAGCGCCGGTAGAAGTCCGCCACGTGGTCCAAGGCCACGGTCGCCGCCCCTTGCGGCGCCGACCGCGCGGACGCGACCGGGTCGCCCAGATCGACGCCCATGGTCGCGCGATGGGTCAACGCGTGACTGGTATCCGCGTCCGCGGGCATCACTTCACCCAACGGGGTGTCGGTTGCGCCGGTTTCGGCCATCATAGCTCCACCACAACCACATCATGGGCCAGCGAACAGATCAGCGTATCCGGCGTTACTTGGAGCACGCGACCGGTCACCGGCGTCAGAGCTTCATCGCCCACCCCGCGCGAGGCGGCGTCGGCAAAGTCCTCCAGTTGGCCCAGCGGCGGCGACTCCTTGGCCGGTTCCACCGACCGCCGGCGCAGTTGTACGTCCAGCACATGCTTCACGCCCGGCACTTGCTGGATCACCGAAAAGAGTTCGGCCACATACAGCGACCGGCCAAACGGCCAGCCTTCCCATACACCCTCTACCACGCCTTCGGGCAGCGTCTTGCCGTTGGCCGCGGCCAGGGGCGACAGGTAGTGGTTTAGCACCTCCGCCACCCGTCCCACCACCACCTCGGGCCGCGCATAGTCGCTCACCACGATCTCGGCGTGCACCTGGACACCGACATAGACAGGTTCACGCACGCGGACGGTGGTGGTCAGCAGCCGGTATTCGTCCAGATGGCGCTGGAGTCGCACGCTCAACGCCTCACTCAGTTGCAGGCGGGAGAGATCGCCGGCCAGCACCGCATCGGCGACCGCGGGCACCGCCAGCAGTTCTACCATGCCGGGCGGCAGCGAGCTACCCGCCACACCCGGCGCCAAGCACTTGACCCGCGCCACCTCGCGCCCCATCCCCAACGCCAGATTCTCGAAATCCTCCGCCGTCACGGCGCGGTATTGGGCGCGCATCTCGCGCCGGGCGCGCTGCATCGCCTCGTCCAACGTCTCTTGGTCGCGGCCGCCGGTCGCGCGCCGCATGTTCGTCACCCGGTCCACATAGGGGACCGCGGAGCGCAGCACCGTGATGCGCCCCGTCGGGACATTCCCGGCCACACCGCCGCCAAAGCGATATTTCGTAATCCGCACGCGCCGTCCCACCTCCGGCACGCGACCATACTGGCGCACACTGCCGTCCGGTTGGCGCACGCTCGGCCCAAAGACGATCTCGCCCGTCGCCGTCTCCAGCACAAAATGCCGGTCGAAGCGGGTGGACTCGGAGAAATCGTGCACCGGCTGCCACGGCACGAAGACCAGCTCGCCGTCGCGGATCTCCTCCACCTCCACCGTCTCGTCGGCGCGCAGTTCCAACACCGGCGCATTGGTCAGCCGATAGGTTTGCCCCGGGTCGCCGTTACTGGTGCCCAGGTCCTCGCCATAGGCAAAGACGGCGTGCGATGCCGTTGTCGTCCCGCCCAACGCATACGCGCTCACGCCGCGGATGCGCGGGGACTCGGTATAGCGGCCCTGCTCGGGGCGGCGCGGCTCAAAACGGCAGCGCAGCCAGTAGGCGCTGCGGCCATACACCTGGTCGGGACGGATCTCGGAGGGCAGGTAAAACGTGATCGCACCCTCTTCGTTGTTCAGCCCGCCGGTCGTGTCCTTCTCGCCTTCGAGCACGCTGGGCAGAATCTCCTGCCACGTCCCGTCGCCCATCGCGACTTCCCAGACCAGCGGCGGATCCTCACGGCGGATGCCGACTGCTTCGGTCCGCTCACAGGTAAAGGCCAGACGCAGGATGTGACCGGCGATCTTGCGGGTATCGTCCAGCCCCATATAGAACGTGGCGCCCACCGTGGGGCGGCCCGCGCCGAAGGCATGGAAGATCTCCACGTCCAACCGCGGCAGGTAGTTTTTGTGGAAATCATCGCCGCGCAGTTGCGTCAGCATCGGGCCGACAATTAGGAGCGGTTCTTCGGTCGTAAAGACGACTTCCGGCGCGTCGGGCGCGCCTACCGTCGCCACTTCCATGCCGCGCGGCACCACCGCCGTCGTCGTGTCTTCGGGTGTCAGCGGGAAGGGCGCGGCCAAGCGGAAGGTCAACTCGGCTCGCGCACTCGCCGCGGGCAACAGCGTCACCCCGATCATGTCGAGGAACTTGATGTAGGTCTTCTCCGGCGTCTTGTTGAGCCGGTAGACCATCAACTCCGTCATCCACGCGAACAACTCGATCAGCGTGATGCCGGGGTCGCTGACGTTGTACTCTGTCCACTCCGGACAGTAGCGAATGATGCGCAGCCGCGCCTCGTCCACCAGGTCGCGCTGGAACCGCAGATCATCCAAATTGGGTGTCGGTAAAGCCATGCGCTATTCCTCGCCCATGATATAGAAAGGATAAACAATGCTGCGCCGGTCGTGCGTCGCCTTGATCTCGTAAACAATATCCACCAGCAGCCGGCTTGATTCCTGCGGGTCTGTCGTCACCGCCACGTCGAGCAACTCGGCACGTGGCTCCCAGAACTCCAGCGCCTGGCGCACATAGAGCGCCAACAGACTGCGCGTGGCGGGGTCATTGGGCGCAAAGACGAGCTCCCACGCCCGGCAGCCAAACTCCGGCCGCATCACCCGTTCGCCGGGGATCGTGCCCAGAATAATGCCGATTGACTGCTCCACGTCCGTCGCGCCGGTCACCAACGTCACCTCACCGCGCGCGTTGACCTGCACCGGAAAGGCTAACCCCTGACCGACGAACTCCTTGTCGCGATTCTCCAGCGCGGCCATCAACACTCCTTCAGTGCAGCAGTTCGACTCATGGACCGATCAAAACAGTCGGGCAGCCCCCGACAATCGTATCGGGCGGCCCGACGCAGACACACATGTCGGTCATGCGCGCCGCCGGCAGTCCACCGATCAGCACCATCGGTGCGCCCGGCCCGCTGATCGGCCCGCCCACGTGCGGCACGACCCCGGTCACCATCGGGCAGACGTGGTTGTCAGTCAACCGCGCCGCGGGCAGCCCGCCGATCAAGACCAAGGGCGCACCTGGCCCGACGATCACGCCCCCGTGCGCGGTCTGGTCGGTAAGTCGTGCAGCCGGAAACGGCATCTATACCCTCCTCGTGTTCCACATCTGTGTTGGCCGCCGCCTAGTTAAGCATGATCGGATTGCCGGCGACCTTGACTATACCTGACGCCTGAACTTCGACCATGGCGTTCCCCTTGACGGACGCGTTCGTCTGCGCCTGCATGTTCGTAGTCAGGCCCTTCAAGTCAAGCGCAGCCGTGGCCTCGAAGCTACCGCTGGCCCCCGCCTTCAGATCAACATTGACCTTGGCATCGGCCTTGATGTTGCCCGTCGCCTCCATCGTGATGTTGCCGCCGGCCTTCATGCTGATATTGCCCTTGACGTCAATGATCAGGTCTTTGTCGGCCAACACCGTGATCGTGTTGTCTTTGCTGGTGATGACGATGCTGTTCTTGCCCGTCTTGTCGATGACTTTGATCGACGGGTTGTCGTCCGAATCATCCAGCACGACGAGATGGCCCAGCCGCGACTTGATCACGTGATGGATGATCTTGCCGCTCTTTTGATAGGCCGTGACGGCTTCGGGTGGCGCGTCCTTGCCGTTCCACAGCGCGCCGACCATATACGGGCGGTGGACATCGCCTTGTTCAAACGCGATGAGCACCTCGTCATTCACCTCCGGTACATATAGCATACCACGGTCGGCCCCCGCCATGGGGGTGGCAATGCGTACCCAATTGCTTTCGATTTCCTTACCGCTGGGATCCTTGGGGAGCCACGGAAACTTCACCTTGATGCGGGCGAGCTTCCCCTGGTCGTCGTTCACATTGGTCACAATGCCGACCACCACGTCGTGCACCAGCCCCGCCGACGCGCTGGGGGCCTGGCCGGTCTGGAGCATATTACTCATGGTCTGCGGATTGCGACCGGACACCGTGAAATGCACGTCATAACCGTCTTTGCGGAAGATGTGCGTCGCCGACGACACGATGTATTTGCCGCCAAACCGCGTCCCCAGTCCCTTCAGCTCGATTTCGACCGCCGGTTTCACCTTTGGATCGCCATAGGCAACGCCTTCGGCCGTGACGAAGCTGCCCTCCATATCGGCAGCCGAAGCCGCCGCGAGGACATCGGCTTCGCCCGCATCCACGATGTGGGGGTCAAGGATCGTATTGGTCCCACTGCCAAAGGCGCTCTCGGCGGTCGTGCCGCCGGGGCTGGACAGGCCATTGGCATGCCACAACACCGCGGCATTGGCCGTGCCGAGAATCGCCTCTTTCTTCTTCACGTCCCAGCCGACCGCCTGATGCGTTTTCACCTGGCGCGCCGCCGACGCCCGCACGTGGAACTTGCGCAACGTCTCCCCCAGCACGAGCGTCGGGCCGGTCACCTTGTGGTCGGCTTTATGAAAGTGCAAGGTGGCGTCTTGCACATACAGCTGATAGCCGATGCGCCGCGCCCGTTCGCTCAGAAACTCCATATCGGACTGGTTACACTGCAAAACATACTCGTGCATCGCGGAGGTGGCATCCACCGCCGTGCTCAGGCCGTGTTCTCCCGCGATCTTGCTGACCAGGTCGGAGTCTTTCACGTTGAGAAACGTGCGCGACTTGCGCCCACGATGGAGCCGATGCGACTTGTCATAGGCGCGCACCGTCATCAGGTGTTGGCCGTCGGCGCTATACTCCGGCTCCAGGGCGATGATCTCACCGTCAAAGACCGGCCCGGTCGCGCCGCCGAATGACTTCGGTGCGCCTAAGGAAATTGTCAAGGCTTTGCCGATGGCGAGCGACGTGTCATCGCACCACTTCAGATCCGGGTCGTGGAGACGCATCGTAGCCATCGCGGGCAGGTTGAACGTCAGATCGACGACCACTTCCTCCAAGTCGGCCTCGATCGCGGAGTTGGCGGCGCCGCCAATCTTGATCGTGATGGTCGGTAGATAGACCAGGACTGTGTCGCTCATCAGATCGGTCTCCGGCTAGGCAAGGGGCGTCAACTTCAGAATCTGGCCGGGACGCACGTCGACCGGGTCCAGGATGTGATTGGTTTCGGCAATGTGCCGCCAGGCATTGGAATCTCCATAGACCCGATAGGCAATCCAGTCTAGCCGCTGGCCCTGCTCGACCATCCACGTCCGCCGCGCATCGGTGCGGGACGTGGGGTTCATGGGGGCCTTCTTCTGGCTGTCGACCGCCTCGCGGAACGTCACCGTCACCTGGGCGCGTAGCGGCGTCCCCGACTCGCTAAACAGGTTGAAGGTGGAATTGATGCTCTCGATGATCACGACAAAACTGATGAAATCACCCCAATGCAGCAGCATTTGGCGCGGCTCGCCCTTAGCGTCGGGGTTGTCCGACGGCTTGATCATGGCGATCTTCATCAACTTGGAGAACTTGTCGCGCACATCGTCGCCCGTGTCGGTGGAATCAAACAGCAGGTTCACCGAAAAGATGCCGGACTTGCCGCCGGCAAAAACCGGTTCGGGCACGTTCGTCCCGATGTCCGTGCGGAAGGCCCATTCAAATCGCTTGTTATATTGCAGGCTCTCCGGGTTGAACTGGCATTCGATCTTCTCCGCATCATCCGGGTTCGGACTGCTGCTGCTGCTTGTCATGTTCTCAACAAGCGGAATGATGGTCAGTTTGGACACCCCACCCAAGCTATCTGTGCTCATGCGCTAGAACCCCCTCACATACCTATGTATACGGGCCGCTCTCACCACGCCGGTCGCCGCTCGCGTTCCAAAGCCATCATCCGCTTGACCAACGGCAGGATGGCCCGCGCCAGCAAATCCAAATCGGGCTGATCCTGGGTCTCCGCCTCCACGTCGGGCGGCACGTATGCGGAGAGCGACGACACTCCTTCGCGCGCCGCCGCGTTCGAACCTTGAGACTCGCTGCGATCGGCGCGGTCAGGCCCATCGATGAACTGTGGCCCGCTTGCCGCCGAAGAACCGACAAACGCCTCACGGTGTTCGCCATCGTTCTCTTTGCGCTGGACCACCGACTGCGCCGCCGCCGAGGACGATCTCACCGGCGGCTTTGCCAGCGGCATCGCCGTGCGCGGCCGCCTTTCTCGCTCCGTGCGCCGCGCCGGTCGTGCGCTCTGCCACCGCGACTCCGCCTCGCGCTGGATGACCTCTGCCGCACCCGTCGCCCCCGACGCCGACCGGAACGCCTCCGCGCCGGGAACAAAGCCCGTCGCCTCGGGCGACCGCTGCACCACCGGCGCGGGCGCCGCCTGCACTTGCCCCTGTGGGGGCAGCGCGGGCGGGCGACGGTCGCTCAACGGCATGGGCAGCGGTGCAGGACGCGGTGCCGCGCTCCGCTGGGCCAACAGGCGCGGGTCGCGCACATGGGAGATCGTCCCGATCGAGTCCGGCACGCGCCGGATAGTCTCCGCAACCGATGCAGCCGGCGGCTCAATGCGCGGCGCTTCCACCGCGGCCGGTTCCGCTACACTGCGCTGCACGGCCGGCGCAGACGGGGTAACCGTCGTCGGCGACTCAACGCGCGGCGTTTCCACTGCGGCGGCCGGTTCGGCCACACTGCGTTGCACTGCCGGCGCAGACGGCGCGATCGGCGCAGGCGTCTCAACACGCGGCACTTCCACCGCGGCCGCTGGTTCGGCCACACTGCGCTGCACTGCGGGCGCAGACGGCGCGACCAGCGCAGGCGGTTCAACGCGCGGCCTTTCCACCGCGGCCGCCGGTTCCGTCACGCTCCGCTGCACTACCGGTGCAGACGGGGTAACCGTCGCCGGCGGCTCAACGCTCGGCGTTTCCACCGCGGCCGATTCCGTCACAC
>CAYJQA010000023.1:10602-20475 GCA_964372065.1 uncultured Litorilinea sp. | reverse complement strand
GCCCACCTCGCCCTCGGCAAAGGCGTGGTCGGCGTCATAGCCGATCTGGGTGGGCAGATCAAAGGCCACGGACAGCCCGGTTTGGCCCTGTTCGATCAGATACTTGTAGCGGCGGTTGCTCTCGGCCGCCGAGCCGAACCCGGCATACTGGCGCATGGTCCAGAAGCGGCCGCGGTACATATTGGGCTGCACGCCGCGGGTATAGGGATATTCGCCGGGAAAGCCCAACTGCGTGAGGTAGTCGGCGTCGGCGGCGGCGCTCTGCGTCACGTCGTCGGGCGTGTAGAGCGCGGCAACTTCCAGGTCGTTACTGCTGGTGGTGAAGCGTTGGCGGCGCTCGCCAAAGCGCTGCGTCTGGGGCGCGAGCACGTCGCTCTGCCAGGCGCGCTTGAGGGTCTGTAGCTTGGATGCGGTCAGGTCGCTGATGGTCATGGTCGGTTCAATGAATAGACCGGCGCGCTAGAGGTCGCTGCGTCCGGCCAGGGCGCGACTGAGGGTGATGTCGTCGGCGTATTCCAGGTCGCCGCCGACGGGCAGGCCGTGGGCCAGGCGCGTCACGCGCACGCCCAGCGGCTTGATCAGGCGGGCGATGTACATGGCGGTGGCGTCGCCTTCCAAGTTGGGGTTGGTCGCCAGCAGCAGTTCCTTGACCGGGATCGCCTCGCCCACGCCGTCGGGCGCAGGGTTGCCCTGCTGCACCCGTTTGAGCAGTTGCGGGATTCTGAGGTCGTCGGGGCCGCGGCCCTCCATGGGCGAGATCGCCCCGTGGAGCACGTGGTAGACGCCGTGAAAGGCGCGTGTGCGCTCGATGGCCTGGACGTCGAGCGGCTCTTCGACCACGCAGATGGTGGCGTGGTCGCGCTGGCTGTTGGTGCAGACCGAACACGGGTCCTGGTCGGCGATGTTATAGCAGACGCGGCAGAAAAGCGTCTTGGCCTTCAAGTCCATGAGGGCCTGGGCCAAGTCCAGCCCGATGGCTACGTCGG
Organism: uncultured Litorilinea sp.; assembly: GCA_964372065.1. GTDB lineage: Bacteria > Chloroflexota > Anaerolineae > Caldilineales > Caldilineaceae > QEUY01. The sequence goes on along the minus strand of CAYJQA010000023.1, from coordinate 19,489 downwards.
TGCGCAGCAGGAAATAGGTCAACCGGCTCGCCGTTTTGGGGCCGATGCCCGGCAGCTTGGAGAACGCTTCGATTAGTTTGGAGACCGGCTCGGCGATTGGTTGCATTCACTAAATTCCCAGACCCGGCGGCAGGTTCAGCCCGCCGGTAAGGCCGCCCATGCGCTCATCCTGGAGCGCGTGCGCCTGCCCCAGCGCATCGTTGACGGCGGCCAGGACCAGGTCTTGGAGCATTTCCACGTCGTCGGGGTCCACCACTTCGCGCTTGATGGTAATGGCCTTGATTTTCTGGTCGCCGGTCGCCACGACGGTGATCGCGCCGCCGCCCGCGGTGACGGTGATCTCCTCCGTCTCCAAAGCAGCCTGGGCCGCGGCCATGTCGGCCTGCAGCTTCTGCATCTGGGACATCAGGTTGCCCATCCCGCCGCCGCCCATCGCGCCGCCCATCCCTGCGGGCATGGGACGGCCACCGGGGCGGGTGACGGGGTTGCGCGGCTTCTTGCCCTTGCTCATAAATCCAGTCTCCTTGTCCAGCGTATAGATGCGCCCGCCAGGCCGTGGTCGCACGGCCGCGGGTCGGGTCGATGGGCTATTCGACGACGCGTGCGCCCAACGTGTTCACGGCGTAATCCACCAGCGGGTCGTCGTCCTGGTCGCCGCCGGTGGCGGTAGTCGTGACCGACTGCGCCAGGTGGGCTTTCTCGCCGGCCTGACAGTCCAACTGCACGGGACGGCCCAGGAAGTCCGACAGCATCGCGGCGACCTTGCCGTGAATATCCGGTCGCACAATAATATCGCGGCTAAAGGAATTGTTGCCAAACGCCAGGGCCACGCTGTCGGCGGAGACGGCGATGTCGCGTACCGAATTGAGCGCGCCCCACACCTGCATGCCGTGCTGCTCACGCACCTGAGCGGTAAATTGCTTCCACTGCTTTTGCAGCTTTTGCGCGGCGGCGTGGTCCAGCGGCAGCGGCGCGGCTGCTGGCTCGGCGGGTTTGCCCGGCGTCACCTTGGCGGGCGCAGTTGCGTCGGACGGCGCGGACGCGACAGGTTGGGCTACGGCTTGCCCGGCGACCGCGGCCATGACCGGCGGGGCGACAATCGGCCCGCCCTGGATCGCCTCGATCAGCGCCAGTTCCAGCGGCAGTTGCGGTTGGCCGCTGCCCTTGAGTTGGGCGAGGGCCTCGCCAAAACGCTTGACCGCAAAGAGCGCGGTCGGCAGGTTCATGCGTTGGACCTGGCTCTGCATCTGGCGCACGGTGTCGCCGGGCAGCTCGTTGAGCAGGCCGGCGTCCTGGGTCATCAGAAGCACCATGACCCCGCGCAGGTGCTCGACGACCTGGCCCGTGAACTCGGTCAGGCTGGAGCCGTCCAGCACCAGTTGGCGGATGAGTTGGAGTGCGGCGGGTGCGTTGCGGTCGGCCAGCGCGTCCACAAAGGCGCTGACGGTCTGGCTGCTCACCGCGCCTAACGCGGACTGGACCTGCATCAAGGTGACGGTCTGCGCGCCAAAGCTGAACATCTGGTCCAGCAGGCTGATGGCGTCGCGCATACAGCCCTGGGCGCTGCGGGCAATCGCCATGAGCGCCTCGTCTTCGGCCTGGAAGCCCTCGTCGGTCACGATGTGGCGTAGATGCTCGGCGATCTCGCCCGCGGGGATGCGCCGGAAGTCGAAGCGCTGGCAGCGGCTCAGGACGGTGGCGGGAATCTTGTGCGGCTCGGTGGTCGCCAAGATGAAGCGGGCATGGGGCGGCGGTTCCTCCAGCGTCTTGAGCAGCGCATTAAACGCTTGGCCGGTCAGCATGTGGACTTCGTCCACGATGTAGATTTTGTAGCGGCCCTCGCTGGGGCGGAAGCCGACCTTCTCGCGCAGTTCGCGCACGTCGTCCACGCTGTTGTTGGACGCGGCGTCGATCTCGATGAGGTCGATCATGCGCCCTTCGTTGATGGCAACGCAGGTGGGACATGCGTTGCAGGGGCGCTGCTCCTTGGGCGCGGTGCAGTTGAGCGCCTTCGCCAAGATGCGCGCGGTGGAGGTTTTGCCCGTGCCGCGCGGGCCGGAAAAGAGATAGGCATGGGCTACCCGGTCGTCGCGCAGCGCGTTACGCAGGGTTTGCGTCACGTGCTCTTGGCCGACCAGTTCGTCGAAATCCTGGCTGCGCCAGCGACGATAAAGTGCCTGGGTCATGGCGTTTCCGGGCGTTCTACGGACCTTGCCCCACCCCACGCGGCGGGGCCACGATTACGCTGTAGTCTATCACGGGCGCAGGGTGGTCGCAAGTGCAGGCCGGATTTTCGACCATATGTGCTAGAGACTGGCCCCGCCGTCCACCTTGAGATTCGTGCCGGTGACCATGCCCGCTTCGTCGGAGGCGAGAAAGAGAAAGGCGTAGGCAACTTCTTCCGGCTGGACCATGCGGCCCATCGGCGTGGCTTCAATCCGCCGTTGCAGGTTCTCCGGGTTTTCGATGCTGGTGGACCAGTCGTTGGGGCTGTAGGCCGCGCTGCGGCGGATGAAGGGCGTGTCCACGTGGCCGGGCGATACCAGGTTACAGCGGATGTTGTCGGCGGCATACGCCGCGGCCGTGGCCCGCGTCAGGCCCAAAATGCCGACTTTGGCGGTGGCATAGCCCGGATTGCCGCCGGACCGGCTGGTGGCGATGGAACCGACGTTGGTGATCGCGCCGCCGCCGGCCCGGCGCATGGCAGGCACGGCGGCCTTGATGCCCAGGAAGGCCCCGGTCAGGCTGACCTCCATGATCGTGTGCCACATCGCTTCCGTCTGTTCGTCAAACGAGACGCGATAGTTGGCCCCGGCGATGTTGCTGAGCGTGGTCAGCTTGCCGAACTCGCGTTCGGCGGCGGCGACGGCCGCGGCCCACTGACCGGCGTCGGTCACGTTCAGGGGCGTGAAGAGGGCGCGGCCACCGGCGGCCGTAATCTCGGCGACCACGCGTGGCCCGGCCTCCTGGTCAATATCGGCCACGCAGACCGCGGCCCCTTCGGCGGCAAAGAGCAGGCATTGCGCGCGGCCCATGCCACTCGCGCCGCCGGTGATGAGGGCAACCTTGCCCGCCAAACGCTGACCCATCGCTGTTCTCCTGTGTAAGAAGAAAGAATCTCACGCAAAGTCATACGGCAGAAGAGGCAGAAGGGAGTCTCACGCAAAGCCGCAAAGTACGCAAAGAAGAAGGGGATAAGGTTGTCATGCTGCTCACGAAGTGGTATGCAGCACTACGCAGTGAAGCATCCCCTTCCAGTGCGGTGCGACCGCAGAAGGGGATGCTTCGCCTACGGCTCAGCATGACGCCTTCCCGCTTTTTCTGCCCTTGGCGTCCTTGGCTGCTTTGCGTGAGGCATCTTCTTCTGCTTACCGCACGCGGGAAGGGATCACCCACGGATCGGGGTTATCCCCCAGGGCGGCCTTGACGGCCGCGGTCGCCACGTCAAGGGCGGCCAGCGCATCCGCGGGCAAGACGCGGCCCAACGCGGGCAGGTCCCACTGGAGTTCGTCCGGGTTGCGGGCGCCGATAAGGATACTGGCAACGCCCGGCTGCTGGCGCACCCACGCCAGGCTGACTTCGGCCATGCTCCAGCCCAACCCGTCGGCGATGCGGCGCACCTCCGTCACGGCTGCGAAGACTTCTTCCTCGCAGCCGGGTTCGCCGTGGCGCGCCATGGGGCGGGTCCCCGCATAGAGCCGGATGCGCGCCAGGCCGTCGGGCACGTCGTCCGCCGTGGCATAGCGGCCCGTCAACAGCCCTTGCGCCAGGGGGCTGTAGCAGATAATGCTGACATCGTTGGCTACACAAAGCGGCTGGATGGCGCGCTCGATGACACGCCACAATAGGCTAAGCGGGATTTGGTTGGAAACACACTCGCTCACGGTCAACATGTCGCTCAGGTCGCGCACGCCGAAGTTGCTGACGCCGATGTGACGGATCTTGCCTGCCTGGCGCAAACGTTCCAGCGCATCGACCGTTTCCTCCAGCGGCACTTCCCAGTTGGGCCAATGAATTTGATAGAGGTCGATGACGTCCGTCTGGAGATTGCGCAAGCTCTGTTCGCAGGCGGCGATGACGTCGGCGTGGCGCAGGTTGGCGGCGCTGACCTTGGTGGCGATGATGGCCTCGTCGCGGCGACCCAACAGGCCGCGGCCCAAGACGCGTTCCGACTGGCCCGCTTCATAGCCTTCGGCGGTGTCAAAGAAGTTGATGCCTGCATCCAGCGCGGCGTGGACGGTAGCGATGGAATCGTTATCGTCCTGTGCGCCCCATACACTGCCCCCGGCAAAGGGCCAGCAGCCCAGCGCAAACGTGGAAACCCGTAGATTGCTGTGGCCTAGCGGCTGATAGTCCATCACGGCCTCTCCTATGGTGATCGGTTGTCGTAGGTGATGGCGGGTGAGCGCGCCGACCTGCATCGGCGCGCCCCGATCATACGCCGAAGCGGCCCGGAACGCCACTTGCCAACGCGCCCGTATCGCCGGGCGCGCCAATGACAAGGCCGGTAGTCGTCATTGACTACCGGCCTTTGGTTTGCCGCTCTGTGTGGCGGCTACCGATTCAGTTGTCAGGTATAAGCGTTAGCCGAGTTCGGGCGTAACGCTCTGCGGCAACACGAGGTGGGGGCGGCGCTGTCGCCGGTTAGCCAACCAGGCCCACGGGCTGGTCTGCTGCCTGCGCGACGCCATGCGGGCCATGTGCGCCTGACGCGCCTCCCGGATCAGCTCAGCCTGGCGGGTGCGCGAGATCTCCCACATTTGTTGCTGTTGCAAGAGGTTCATGATGCTTCTCCCTGTGTTGGTTGGACCGTTGCATCGTACTGCACTCTTGCCGCCGCCGCGCTCTCCGCCCGGATGAACTCGTCGCTACCGGCTCAGGCCGGCCGCGGGTGAGTCACCACTTCGTCCCGCTGCTCACGCTGGGGCAGCCAGGCGAAGGACAGGAACTTGGTCATGCGGCTGATCAAGGACTCGACGAAGTCTTCTCCGCCGAGCTGATGCGCGAGGCGATTGAGTTCGGCCTCCCGCAACATCTCTGCATGGCGCTGGCGTACCGCCAGCATATCGTATGGGAACATTAGCCACTCCTTCACTTTCACTTGCGTTATCGTGCACACCTGATGTATAGTGCGCATGGGTGTGCATATACACAACGATTCGTAGTGTATCACGCTAGGTTGTGTGTGTCAATACACAACTTCACCTTTGATCCTTAAAGATATGTGTCGTCTTGTTGCGCTTCTGCCCGCGCTATTGGCCGTTGTCGGCCCGGCTAAACACATGATAGAGACATCCGACCTTTTGGCACGCGCCGCTGCTTTGGTTGCCGAGCATGACGCTCGCGCTCCTGGCGCGGGCGGTGATCCTGCCACGGCGCAGGTGTGGGCTGAGCGTGTCCGGCAAGCGACCGCGGTGGCCGCCGCGTGCGCCGAACTACGGCCTAGCCCGGCGTTGCACGCCGCCGCGTATTTGCACAAAACTGTGTATGATGGTGGACTCGACCTCGCCGCCATCGCCGCCGCCTGTGGCGAACGCGTGGCGTGGCTGTGCGCCGAGGCGGCGCGCTTGTTCCCCGAAGCGACCGATGCGCCCGGTCGCGGCAAGGCGCGCGCCCGCCAGCGCGTGCGCTATTTTGTGGCGACCTATCGCGACCCGGAACTAGCGCTGCTGGCGGTGGCCGGGCTGTGGGGCGCCTTCCGCCTGGTGCAAGACGGCGTCCCTGCTCAACGCCATGCCTTTGCCGAAGAGGCGCGCCACGTGCTTGGTCCGCTGCTGGATATGCTGGGGATGCGCGCCTGGCGTGAGGAACTGGACATCTGGCTCTGGCGGCTCCACGACCCTGACGCCGACCGCGCGGCGCATATCTGCCATGAACTGTTTGGCGACGTGCGGGCACGGCTGGCCCCGGTGCTGCCGGAGGCCGCCATCGTGCACCGGCCCTGTCCACCGGCCGCGCCGCAGCGGTTGGGCGACTCGCTGCCGGCGGGACGCGGCGCGCCCCCGCCCGCCATCGAAGTGTCGCTACTGCTGCCCGATGTCCAAGGCTGTTACCGCAGCCTCTATTGGCTCCACCAGCTATTTGCGCCCGTGGATGGCGGTGTGGTGGATTTTCTGCGGACGGGGCGGATCAACGGGGCGTGCGCGCTGCAAGCCACCGTGCATGTCATGGCGGGCAACCACTCGCGTGGGCGGGTGATCTTCTCGCTGTGCACGCCGGCCCAGGAGGAGGTCAACCGCTGGGGGCTGGCCGCCATCCACGCCCGCGACCGGCTGGATGTGACGCTGCCCGCGGCGTGGTGGAATCACGCGGGCGAGGGCTATGCCCACATCGCGGCCGCGCCGATGGGGTCGCTGCCGGAGGCGCTGCACGTCTTCAGCCCGCAAGGGCAGTTGTTCCGCTTTACGCGCGGCTGCACGGTGGTGGACTATGCCTATCACGTGCATTCGGAACTGGCCGACCGCTGCCAACGCTTCTACATCAACGACGAGGTGGCCGAGCCGACCACGCCGCTGCATCACCTGGACCTGGTGGCGCTGGAGCATGACGAGCGCGCGCCGGGGCCGACGCAGATCTGGCTCAACGCCGCGCACACCAGCCGCGCCCGCAGCGCCATCGAACGCTTTCTCAAGCGCCGCGGGCTGGGCGTGGATCAGGGGCAGCGTATCTTGGACCGGCGGCTGCGCGCGCTGGAGGAGCATTACGGCTTCAACCTGCCCGAACACCGCATCGGCCAGGCCACGGTCAGCGCGACGCGCCAATACAAGCTGGGCCGCGTGGACGAACTGTTCGCCGAGATCGCGGCGGGGCGCATCGTCGCCGACCGTATCTTGCAGCCGCTGTTTGCCGATGAGGTGATTCGCCAACTGCGCATCCCGCGCGAGACCGGGCTGCGCCCGCACCAACTCCAGGTGGCGCAATGCTGTCATCCGCGTCCCGGCGAAGATGTGGTGGGGTTGATCTCGCGGCGCGATGGCGTCATCCAGCGGCTGCGCGTGCATCGCGCCGACTGCGTGCAAGTGCGCGGCGACGCCGACCAGATGCCGCTCCAGTGGCGCTTGCAGCCGCGGCTCAAGCTGATGGTCCAGATGGAACTGACCGCCCACGATGAAGAACGGCTGCTGGGCGACGTGTTGACGCAGATCTATGCCCGCCGCCCGCGGGTGACCATCCACAAAGCCGAGGCGGTCGCCAGTCATGGCGTGGCGCGCTTGCGCTTTACGCTGGAGGCCGAGAGCGCCGAGGTGCTGGACCAGATCGCGGCGACGCTGACCAACCTGCCGCACTACACGATTGTGGAGGTGCGCCAGCTACGGCTGCCGCCGTCCGAACTGGCGGCGGCCATGCAGTTGAGCGCGGCAGGCGTCAACCCATACAGCCGCCTGCCCGTCAACGAACAGGCCATGTTTTTTGGCCGCTCCCAAGAACTGCTGCAAATCTACGAATGGCTGGCGGCGGGCGCGGGCAACATCTGGCTGATGGGGCAGAAGCGCATGGGCAAGACATCGCTGCTGCTGTACCTCAAGAACTACTATCTGCGCGACCGCGGCTTTGTCCTGGCGTTTGTGGATTTTCAACTGCTGGGTGACCTGGCGACCGGCAATATCTATTTCGAGATCGCTAATGCCGTGTATGCGGAATTGCAGGCGGACCCGCGCATCGGCGACTTGGGTTCGCCGTTGCCCGCGGTCTTTGCCCATCAGCCGCCCATGCAACTCATTCACTATTTGCGGAGCATCCGCAGCCGCTTGGGCGCGAACCGGCTGGTGCTGCTCTTGGACGAGTTCAGCCGCGCCACGGACGCTTATCTCCAGGGCGACCTGGACCGCGCGTTTTTCGCCGAATGGCGCGGGCTGCTGCAGGCGACTGCGCCCGAAATCTCCTACATCACGGTCTTTCAGCAGCAGACCTACACCACGCTTTCGCAGTATGCCCAGCACGCGGCCAGCGACCCCAGTTGGCAGCTCATGGAACTGGGCGAGGCGTTGACGCTCAAGCCGCTGACGGACTCGGAGGTGCGGCGGCTGATCGAGTGGCCCATGCGCAACTTCCTCGAATACACGCCTGCGGCCCTGGATCGCGTGGCGCGGCTGACGGGCGGCAACCCGTTCCTGATCCAGGTCTTTTGCTTCCGGCTGACGGGGCACATGGCGCGCAGCGACCGGCGGCGGATCGAGGCGGAGGACATCGAGGCCGTGGCCGCCGAGTTTATGCAGCCGACCGAGAACGTCTTTACCCATTTCTTGGACATGATCCGCGGCGGGGGGCATCATGTGATGCAGCAGGCGGCGCTGCTGGCGGCGGACGGCCTGCCGGTGACATGGGACGCGCTGTGCGCTGCGCTGCCCGGTCTTGCGTCCGACAAGGTGCGCCGCAGCTTGGATGCGCTCGTCGCCGGTGATATTCTGTCCGAACGAGCGCCCGACGAGTGGGAGTTCGCCAGCCTGCTCTTTCAGCAGTGGTTGGCGCAGAATCCGGCCTAAGCACAGGCGACTGAGGCGATTGACCATGGACCCACGCAAAGAGCAGTTCTTCGGACGTGAACGCGTCCAGCGCGAGATCGTGGCGGGCGTCTTAGCCCCGCAGCCTGCCAGCTTCTCGCTGGTGGGGGCCAAGCTGGCGGGCAAGAGCCACTTGCTCAACTACCTGGCTGCGCCCACGGGGCCGCTGCTCGGCGACGACTTTGCGGACTGGCGGCCCTACGCGTTTCAGGACGCCAGCCGCGTCGTCGTGACGCAGGTTGACTGTCACTGGGAGGAGGCCGAGGCCGATCTGCTCGGGCATGTGGCCGACCGGGTGGAGCATCAACTGCGCGTGGTCGAACGCATCCAACTGGACTGGGATGTGGTGACCAACCAACCGGGGGCCAGCCGCCGGCTGTGGCAGA
>CAYJQA010000023.1:0-10592 GCA_964372065.1 uncultured Litorilinea sp. | reverse complement strand
AATTTCGACGCGGTCTTTGAGGGCCAGTTGCTCACGCCCGCGTCGGTGGACGAGCTGCGCCCGCTGACGCGGGAAGCGGCGCTGGTGGTGGCGACGGAACAGCCGCTCCACGACCTGGATCGCGAACTGGCGGCGTCGCCCCTCTTTAACGTGATGACGCAACTGCTGATCGGTCTGCTGGACCCGGTATCCGCGGGGCAGTGGCTCGACGCCTATGCCGCGGACGCGCCCGCGCTGGACGACATCCGCGGCCCGCTGTTGGAACTGACGGGCAGCCATCCCTTCCTGCTGCTGCGGGTGGGCGACATCCTCGACGAACTGCCCCTGCTGAGCGCGCCGGGCCAGCGGCTCACTGCCGAGTACCTGCCGATCATCCGGCTGCGGCTGGCGGAGCATGGCCGCCTGCTCTTTGTCACCAACTGGCGCAACTTGCAGCAGCCGCCCCGGCGCATCGACGCGCGCCTGGTCATGGCGCTGGTGGAACGCCTGCTGTTTAGCCCGGTGGCGGCCAACCAGGTGGAACGTGAAGACATCCCCGCGCTGAACTGGCTGATCAACCAGAGTATGGTGATCGTCGGGCCGCAGGGCTACCGGCTCTTTTCGCCGCTGTTTGCCGAGTTTCTGGCGAACCGGCTCGCCAATGTGACCCACGCCATGCCCGCCGTGCGTCCGGTCCCGCCGCCGGACGACGGCATCTACGAGCAATTGACCAAGACCGAGCGCGCCTTGCTGCACTATTTCCAGACGCACAGCCACACCGTCATCACACCGGAGCAGCTCTTGGTCGATGTGTGGAAACGGCCCGATGCGTCGCCGCGCCGCGTGCAAGAGGCGATCCGGCGGCTGCGCCTACAACTGGACGAGGCGACTCCGCCCATCGGCGTCATCGAGAACGCGCGCGGCCGCGGCTACCGCTTCATCCCTGCCCCATGAATACCCCCACGTTCTTTGCCGGCCTGACAGTCATCATTAAGGGCGGGGGCGACCTGGCGACCGGCGTCGCGGTGCGCCTGGCGCGCGCCGGCTTTCCGCTGACCATGACCGAACTGGCCTACCCGCTGACCGTGCGCCGCGGCGCGGCCTTAGCCCAGGCCGTCTTTGACGGCGCGACGACCGTGGAGGGCGTGACCGCACGGCGGTGCGCGCCCGCGGCTGCGCGCACTGTGATGGCCGCGGGCGAGGTCGCGCTCCTGGTCGCGCCGGAGGCCGCCGAACTGGCGGCGCTGCGGCCCGCGGTGCTGGTGGACGCTATCATGGCGAAACACAACACCGGGACGGTGCGCGCCGATGCGGCGCTGGTCATCGGTCTGGGGCCGGGCTTCAGTGCGGGGGACGACTGCCACGCGGTCGTGGAGACCAACCGCGGCCATCATCTGGGTCGCGTGATCTGGCAGGGACCAGCCGAGGACGATACGGGCGTGCCGGGCGCGCTGCCGGGATTGCCGCCCCGGGCCACGCGGGTGCTGCGCGCGCCGTTGGCGGGCCGGGTAACGCCTCATTTCGCCATCGGCGCGCGCGTCGCCGCGGGCGCGACCATCGCCACGGTCGCCGGGCCGGACGGCGCGGCCCCGGTGACGGCGCCCTTTGACGGCGTGCTGCGCGGGCTGGTGCACCCCAGCGTGACGGTGCCGGCCGGTCTCAAGATCGGCGACTTGGACCCCCGCGCCCGGCCCGACTATTGCTTTACCGTGTCCGACAAGTCGATGGCGATTGGCGGCGGCGTCTTGGAAGCCATCCTGGACGCCTGCCGCCAGGGCCGTCTTGCTGTTCCACCCACTCACTGACGCCCTGCGTCCCACCCTAGCGAAGGCCGTTTCATGTCTGCCATGAGCCTCTTTCCGGTCGCCCAGTTTCCCCTCATCCATCCCGGCGACGACCTGGCCGCGCTGATTGTGGATTGCCTGCTCGCCCAGGGCGAGGCGCTCCAGGCCGGGGACATCCTCGTCGTCGCCCAGAAGGTCGTGAGCAAGGCGGAGGGGCGGCTGGTTGACCTGTCCACGGTCACGCCGAGCGCCCAAGCGGTCGAGTTGGCCGCGCTGCTGGACAAGGACCCGCGCCACGTGCAGGTCATCTTGGACGACAGCCGCGGGATCATCCGGGCGCGGCGCGGGCTGCTGGTGATGGAGCAGCGCAGCGGGTGGATCTGCGCCAATGCCGGCGTGGACCGCAGCAACATCGAGCAGGGCGACGACACGACGCTGGCGCTACTGCCCCAGGACGCCGACGCCAGCGCGGAGGCGCTGCGGGCGCGGCTGGCGGAACTGACCGGCGTCGCGCCCGGTGTGATTATCAACGACAGCCACGGCCGCGCCTGGCGCGTGGGGACGGTGAGCGTCTGCATCGGCTGCGCGGGAGTGCCACCCGTGTGGAATCAGCGCGGGCTGTCCGACCTCTTTGGCTATGAGCTGGCGTCCAGCGAAGAGTGCATTGTGGACGAACTGGCCGCGGCGGCGAGCCTGCTCATGGGACAAAGCCACGAGGGGCGTCCCGTGATCGTCATCCGCGGCTATAACCCGCCCGCCGCGCCCGCTGCCCCCGCGACGACCATCCAGCGTCCCGCCGCGATGGACGCGTTCCGGTAGGCAGAGCAGAGAATCTCACGCAAAGCCGCCAAGAACGCCAAGGCAGATGAGAGGACAAGATCTGTCATTCCGAGTAATCCAGGCCGGGAATCCGGCGCTCAAATCGCGAGGGCACGTCGGCTTTTGTAGCGGCGGTTTTGAACCGCCGGGGCGACTCGTGCGGTTGGAAAACCGCACCTACGATCCGCGTGTCCTTAGAAGCGCAGCGACGAGGAATCCCTCCGCCGCAGCGCCCGGAGCAGAGAGATTCCTCGCTTACGCTCGGAATGACAACGGCCTCACTATTGCCTCCGAACCTTTGTGATCTTTGTGTTCTTTGCGGCAGTCCTTTCTTCTTTGCGCTCTTGGCGGCTTTGCGTGAGATATTCTCCCCTTACCAGTCGAGGATGGCGTTGTCGTGGGCGCGGGCGGTGAGGCTGTGCATGACCTCTTGGCGGAAGGGGTGACGCGCCGCTGCCTCTTCGTTGACTTCGATGCCCAGGCCGGGCGCGTCCGTGAGCAGCCAGTAGCCGTTTTCGGTCTGGAGGCTGTGCTGCACCACTTCCCAGCGCCAGGGCACATCGGCCAGCATATCCTCTTGGATGAGGAAGTTGGGCGTGCTGAGGGCGAAGTGGAGCGCAGCGGCGTTGGCGACCGGCCCCAGCGGGTTATGCGGCGCGACGCCCAGGTAGTACGTCTCGGCCATGGCCGCGATCTTCTTGGCTTCCCACAGCCCGCCGCAGTGGCACAGGTCAGGCTGGATGACGTGACACGCCTGTTTCTCGAAGATCTCCCGGAAACCGAAGCGGGTGATGATGCGCTCGCCGGTGGCGATGGGAACGGGGCTGGCCTTGCGGACCTCGGCCAGCGCGTCCACGTTTTCGGGCGGGACCGGCTCCTCCACAAAGTAGGGGCGATAGGGAGCCAAGACGCGGCAGAACTCGATGGCGTTGGCGGGGAAGTGGCGGCCGTGACAGTCGACCATGATGTCCACGTCGTCGCCCACGGCATCGCGCAGCGCGGCCATCATGCGCTCGGTGTACTTGTAGGCGGCGATGGGGTTAAGGCTTTCGGTGGGCGGGGTGATGAGCACCTTGACCGCGTTGTAGCCGCGGCTGATGACCTCCAGCGCGCGGTCCACAAAGATTTGCGGGTCGGCGCTGTACTGGGATTCATAGACGGCGCGCATATCCCCGCCGCCCAGGTGCGTGTACATGCGGACGCGGTCGCGCACCCTGCCGCCCAGGAGCTTGTAGACGGGTTGGTTCAGCGCCTTGCCGCGGATGTCCCACAGCGCCTGTTCCACGCCGGAGATGGCCGACATGCCGATGACGCCCATGCGCCAGAACGACTGGCGGTACATCTTCTGATAGAGAAACTCGATGTTCTCCGGGTCTTCGCCCACGAGCAAGGGCGCGAAGTCCTCCACCGCGCCGACGACGGCGCGCGTCTTCCATTCCAGCGAGGCTTCGCCCCAGCCGTAGAGGCCGGGTTGGTCGGTTTCGACCTTGACAAAGACCCAGTTACGCATTTCGGCGTTGACGACGAGGGTCTTGACGGCGGTAATCTGCATGGTCTGATGGTTCCTTCGTAGTACGGCGGCTTGATTGGCGGATGGGACGGTGGCATAGCGCCGGTGATCAGGGCGGTCTTGGCGGCGAGGTCACGCGGTCGCCAGGCAAAACGGATTGGGTTGGGAATGGCCCTATTATCGCCGCGGGGCCGCGGCCGTCAAGTGCGGTCCGCCAGGAGATAGGCTGCCTGCGCGCCGCCGATCAGCCCAAACAGGTGGCCCAGCCACGAGACGCCGGGCTGCAAGGGCAGTATCCCCCAGATCATGCCGCCATAGAGCAGCCCGGCCACCAGGGCGATCAGGAGCGCGGAGAGGCTGCGCTCAAAGTAGGCGCGGCCCATGAGATAGCCCAGATAGCCGAAGATGACGCCGCTGGCCCCCACATGGACGCTGTTGTCGCCGCCGAGGAGCCAGACGCCCAGGCCGCTGACCAGCGCGGCGATCACCGAGACGACGAAGAAGTCGGACGTGCGGCGCAGCATGACCAGCCAGCCGAGGATGAACAGGGGGACCGTGTTGGCCGCGAGGTGGGCGATCCCGGCGTGGAGGAAGGGCGCGGTGAAGATGTGGCGCAAACCCGCCGCGGTGCGCGGGCGGATGCCGTAGGCGTCGAGGCCGCCATGCCAGATGAGGAGGTCGGCGATTTCGAGAAACCAGAGCACGGCGATCACCAACAGCAGGAGGGTGACGTGCTGACCGACATGGGCGCGACGGCGCGGGGCGAGCGAGTTCATGGCGAGTTTCTCTGCATGGGGGCCGCCCGGCCTGTGGCCGAAGGCTTGGCGCAGGCGTTGCTTTGCGCTACAATGGCGCGGCGATAACCTGCTCAAATCATCGCACAGGAGACCGGCATTGGCCTATTCGTTGAACGATTTGTATAGCGGACTGCGTTTCGTTATGCGCGTCAACGGCGTCCTGCTGGGAGTGGGGATGGGGCTGCTGCTGCTGCTCTGGCCGGTCCGCGTGGCCGCGGCGACGGGCAGCGCCGGCGCGCTGTGGCCGCTGCGGTTGGCCGGCGGGTTGCAACTGGCTTACGGGGTGATGCTGCTCCTGGCGGCGCAAGAACGCGTGATCGGCGCGGCCGGGATGATCGGGCTGATGGTGGGCAATGCCCTGGTGGCGCTGGTGTTGCTGGTCGGCTATCTGCAAGGCGAATTTGCCGGGCTGGGTCTGGTGGGCCAGATCGGGCTGGTGTTGCTCTTTGTCCTGTGCCTGATCTGTGTGCTCACACCGCTGCGCTATCTGCGCACCGACTATGTGGTGTTATGATGGCCGCGTGGCCGAAAAATGGGCTGATGCTTACGGTGGGTGGCTGGGCGGCCCGGTAGAATACGGGTCATTCTTCCTCCTCCTTGTGTGCAGGGAGTAACGCCCACCCGGGGGTTACTCCCTGTTTCCATTTTGCCCACCCGCCACATCTCTGCCGCGCCCGGGCGCGGCCAACCGAACCGGGTCAACCAACTACCAGGATGGGGAACGTCTAGGCGATGAGTTTCCTGAAAAAGCTCTTTGGCGGCGACAAGCCGGACGGCGACCAACTGGCCCGCTCCGCCGAGTTGAAAGAATACGCGCAGATCGACCTGTTGGCCCATTTTGTGGAGCCGACCAAGCTGCACGAGGCGGGCGAGCAGCAGCGGTGGAGCCGGGCGCTGCCCCATCCCTACGCCGAGACGGTCCGCCGCTTTCAACAGGCGGGCTGGCTGGCCGTGGACACGCAGGGCCAATACCGCGTGACGCCCGCGGCCATGCCCTTTGTGCAGGTCTACTTGGCGCGGCTGGCGCAGAGCCGGGCCGATGTCATGGCCAAAGTGCGCGCGGCGCTGGCCGGGATGGAAACCAGCGAAGCGTTGACGCTCCGCCGCGCCTACGAGGCGACCTTCCCGCTGGGCAAGGCCGCGTGGTCCGGCCCCGATCCCCAGTTGAGCCACAGTTCGTTGACGCGGCGCATCTTCTTTGTGGACCCGGCGCTGTTGGCCCCTTTGAGCAAGACCGGCGCGGACTGGCTGAAGCAGTATGCGGCGGAGCAGCATTTGTGGGGCGTCTACTGGCGGCTGCCGGTGGCGGAGATTCCCGCGGTCGTGCAGCAGGAGTTGGCGCGGCCCGACATGGACGCGGCGGAGGCGGCCTATTGGCGCGCGTATCGGTTGGCGCTCTATGTGGACAACCAGGAGACCTGGCAGCGCTGTAAGGGCGGCGACCACGTCCGTCGCATCGAGATCGTCGCGGCGGACGGCGATGCGTTGTGCCCCGTCTGCGCGGCGGACAGCGGCAAGGAGTATCTGGTGGTGCGCACGCCGGACCTGCCCCATGCGGGCTGCACCTGCCGCCGCGGCTGTCTGTGCCGCTATGAGCCGGTGTTGGAGACATTGGACGAGATCGAGGCCTAGACGCCCATGAGCGATGGCGACCTGCTGCTGACGGCTGAACAAGTGCGCGCGTTGGCCCAAATGACCAACGGCGAGGTGTGGGCGCTACTGACCAAGCCGGACCGCAGCGAAGACGAGGACCACCGCATGGTCCATGCCGCGCACGCCAGCCTGTATCACTGGCTGCAGGTGGGGACCGCGGTGCAGCATCAACGTGGGGTGTGGCTGATTGCCCACGTGTATACGGTCTTGGCGCAGAGCGACGAGGCGGTGCGCTATGCGGAACGCTGTATGCGGCTGACGCGGCTGCACGCGGACGGTCTGGAGGACTTCGACCTGGCCTTTGCGAACCTGGGGCTGGCACGCGCCTATGCGCTGGCCGGGCGGCTGGACGAGGCGCGCCACTACCAGGTCGCGGCCGCGGCGGCGGGCGAGGCCATCGCCAACGACGAAGACCGCGCCATCTTTCTGGACGACCTGGCCGCGGGGCCGTGGTACGGGCTGGGGTAGCCGCCGAAACTGCAGTATGCTGGATGTAACCATTGCGGACCTCTGTCCCGACGACCTACCGGCCTGCGCGCGGATCTTGCAGAGCCTTCCGGAGTGGTTTGGGATTCCGGCGGCGAATGCGGCTTACATCCGGAGTCTGGCAGACCTGCCGACCTTTGTCGCGCGCTGTCAGGCGGACGTCGTGGGCTTTGCCGCCCTCAAGCCGCACAATCCGGGATCCATCGAAGTGTATGTCATCGCCGTCGATCCCGGCCATCACCGCCAGGGCATCGGGCGCGGCCTGCTCCGCCACGCGGAGGAGTGGAGCCGGGCGCGCGGCTATCGCTGGCTCCACGTCAAGACGCTAGGCCCGTCGCGGCCCGACCCGAGCTACGCACAGACGCGCCGGTTCTATGCGGACATGGGCTTCGATCCCCTGTTCGAGACTGAGTGCTTTTGGGGGCCGGAGAATCCGGCGCTCGTTCTGGTGAAACGCCTCTGATCGGGCGCAGCGGTTGCCGGTGTGAAACGACCACCGGCCGGCGGTATTTACCGTCCTGCCTCCGGCTATGGTATACTCTCTGGTTGGCAATGCCACCAAAACCCTGCCACGACCACAGAGGAGCAGTGACCCATGAGCTATGATGGCAGCGTGCACACAGTCAAAATCGGGAACCTAACGCGCGACCTGCCTATCTTTGAGGTCGCGCCGCATGTGAAGATCGCCCTGCTAAACATACTGGGCGATACCGAGATTGTGGAGCACGCCGCGGATCTGTTGGCGGCCCGGCTGCCGCGCGGGGTGGATTCGATCATCGTGCCGGAAGTCAAGGCCGTGCCGTTGGGCCATGCGTTGGCGGTGCGCAGCAAGGTCCCCTATGTAGTGGCGCGCAAGATTCGCAAGCCGTACATGGTCAACTGTCTGGAAGCGGAAGTCGTCAGCATCACCACGGGCAAACCGCAGACGCTGATTATTGACGGCAAGGACCGCCACTTAGTGGAGGGCAAGCGCGTGGTCGTGGTGGACGACGTGATCAGCACGGGCAGCACGTTGCGTGCGCTGCGGCTGTTGATGGAACGCGCCCGCGCCACCATCGTGGCGGAGATGGCGATCTTTACCGAGGGCGACGACAGCGACTTTCCCACCGTGATTTCGCTGGGGCATCTGCCGATCTTTACGGACTAAACATTCGGGACAAGCGGCTGTCATGCTGAGCGCAGCGAAGCATCCCCTCGGCGGGGGGACCCTTCGCCTGCGGCTCAGGGTGACAGTTGGATGAAACACACCGGGCGGGCGGGAAGCTCGCCGCAAATCTATGTCGACACTGACCGAGAAGTTACAACTGATCGCGGCGCGCTATGATGAACTGGACCGGCTGATGGCTGATCCGGCGGTCATCGCCGACTATACGCGGCTGAATGAGTTGGCCCAAGAGCGCAGTGATCTGGAGGAACTCGTCGAGACCTTCCGGCGTTTTGAGCAAGTGGAACAGCAGATCGCCGACAACCGGGGGTTGGCGGCCGATGACAGCGACGCCGAGATGCAGGAACTGGCGCAACTGGAGTTGGTTGGGTTGGAGGAGGAGTACACCTCCCTGGAGGCCAAGCTCAAGACGCTGCTCGTGCCCAAGGACCCCAACGACGACAAGAACGTGATCGTGGAGGTGCGCGCGGGGACGGGCGGCGAGGAAGCCGCGCTCTTTGCCGGCGAGTTGTTCCGCTTGTATGCGCGCTGGGCCGAGGTCCACAACTACAAGATCGAGTTGCTCAGCGCGAGCGAAAGCGACATGGGCGGCTATAAGGAAGTCATCTTCGCCGTCAAGGGCAGGGGAGCCTATAGCCGGCTCAAGTACGAATCGGGCGTACACCGGGTGCAGCGCGTGCCCGTGACCGAAAGCCAGGGGCGCATCCACACCAGCGCGTCGAGCGTGGCGGTCTTGCCCGAAGTGGACGACGTGGAGATCGAGATCAAAGAGAACGAAATCCGGATCGACATCTTCCGCAGCAGCGGCCCCGGTGGGCAGAGCGTCAACACCACCGACTCGGCGGTCCGCATCACGCATCTGCCCACGGGCCTCGTGGTGTCATGCCAAGACGAAAAGAGCCAACTCCAAAACCGGCTCAAGGCCATGCGTATTCTGCGCTCGCGGCTCTATGACATGGAGGAGCAGAAGCGCACGGACGCCCAGGGCGCGGTGCGGCGCAAGCAGATCGGCTCCGGTGACCGCAGCGAGAAGATCCGCACCTATAACTTCCCTCAAAATCGGGTGACCGACCACCGCATCAACAAGACGGTCTACCGGCTGGACGCCGTGATGAACGGCGACCTCGACGAGTTTATCGACGAATTGGCCGCTACGGACCAAGCCGAACAACTCCAAGCAGTCGGGTCCGAGGCAGCCGCCTAGGAGGCGCCTTTTGGCCATTTTGCAAACGAATCGCCAGCCCGTGGTCTGGACATTGTTGCCCCAGACCCCGGTTGGTCGCGCATTGGTCGCGGCCACGCAGCGACTGGACGAGGCCGGCAACTACACCGCCAGCCTGGACGCTCAAGTCATCCTGGCCCATGTGCTGGGCCAAGACCGCGCGTGGCTCTTTGCCCACCATGACTATCCGCTGAGCGCCGCCGAAGCGGAGCGGTACGCCGATTTGGTGGCCCGCCGCGCCAATGCCGAGCCGGTGGCCTATCTGGTGGGCAGGCGCGAATTCTATGGGCTGGAGCTGTCGGTGGACCCGCGGGTGCTGATCCCGCGGCCGGAGACCGAACTGCTGGTGGATGCCGTGTTGGACCATATCGAACTGCGCCGGGACCCGGCCGTAATCATGGCGGATGTGGGCACGGGGAGCGGCGCGATTGCGTTGGCGGTGGCGGCCAACTGCGCGACGGCGCGCGTCTATGCCGTGGATGTGAGCCGGGACGCGTTGGCCGTCGCGGCGACCAACGTGGCGCGGCTGGATACGCGCCGGCAGGTGACGCTGCTGGAAGGCGATCTGCTGTCACCGCTACCGGAGTGTGTGGACATCATTGCGGCCAATCTGCCCTATATCACCCTCAACGACTATCTGGGTCTGATGGCGGATGTGCGCGACTATGAGCCGCGCCTGGCGCTGGAGGCCGGGCTGATGGGGCTGGACGTGATCGCGCGCCTGCTGCACCAGGTCGCCGGCCACACCAACCCGGATGCGGCGATCTTCCTGGAGATCGGCTATGACCAGGGCGAGGCCGTGACGCAGTTGGTGAACTCGATTTTGCCCCACGCGCGCCAGGTCACCCTGCGCCAAGACTATCACGGGCTGGACCGCTTGGTGGTGGTCGGGCTGTAGCGCTGGGGACCCAAGCCCCGGATCATTTGCCCTGGCTCCCCGCCTGCGGCTATACTCCTTAGGTCCGGCCGCGCGGTGCGCGGCAGTCTGTGGCGCGGGCGTGTGCTGGACCGTCCGCGTCATCGTGAAAGGGGATGTTTGTGACCTCTCGGATTGAGGCTTCTCGGCCAGATATTGTGTTCCTGGTGCTGGATACCCAGCGCGCGGATCGTCTTTCGGCCTACGGTTATGGCGCGCCGACTTCGCCGGCATTGGATGCCTTCGCGGCCGAGTCTACGC
>CAYJQA010000022.1:8657-20623 GCA_964372065.1 uncultured Litorilinea sp. | reverse complement strand
GTCTGCAGCCCGCTCATAACATAGCCCAACGTCCCGCTAAACGTCCCGGTGATGCGCTTGACCGTGTCGCCGCTGCTGACCAAGCGGTTCAGCGTGACGATCACCGGCAGCCCCGCGCCCACGGTCGTCTCCCACCGCGTGCGCCCTAAATGGCGCGGCGGCGCATCGAACTCAGTGCTGCCGGCTGCAGTCAGCCGGTCATACACCTCCTGGTCGATGGTTAAGGGTTTCTTGTTGGCTAATACCACGGCATAGCGCCGTTCCAACGCATAGAGCAGAGCATCGACCGTGGCCGTAGACGCGGTGCAGTCCACCACCACCGTCCCGCTGCGCCCCGCGATGTCCACGATGCCCACCAGGTCGCGCTGGGGGCCGCCGGCGAGATGGCGCGCCAAACGATGGCCCTCGGCCTTATAGGCCACGACCTCGGTCAGCAGATCGTCGTCCAGCCCATCGCTTGGCTCCATGATCGCGCCGTCGCTGTCGCAGACGGCCAACACATTCAGCCGCAGCCCGTATTGGATGGCATGAAAGCCGCGGTGTTCGAAGATCTGGCGGAGCAGGGAACTTCCTACCCCACCGACGCCAAACAGGATGATGGGCAGTTCGCGCATAACTCGCTCAACTCACAAATTCGACCGGCGGCAGGTTTCCCCGCGACGCCGGCGTCGGCTAAGATTGGCGAGGGGAGCGCAAGACGCCTTTTTGCGGCCCGGCTCCCCCCGAACGCTAATTCTCGGATTATAACACACAGCCCGCCCGAAAGCTCAAGCCCACCTTGACGGCCCGGTTGCAAGTTATTGAACGTGCCTCGCAGCCATCGCCGTCGCCACGCACACACTAGGGAAACCGATGAAAGCGCTGATTCTCTCGGACTTGCACAGCAACATCTACGCGCTGGAAGCCATCTGGGCACAAGAGCGCGACAGCGACGCCATCTACTGCGCCGGTGACCTGGTGGACTATGGGCCGTACCCCAACGCCGTGCTGGCGTGGGTGCGCGACCACGGCGTCGTCTGCGTGCAGGGCAACCACGACCGCGAGGTGGTAGGCTACTATCGCAGCGGCGAGCGGGGGGAGCGTGTCCCGCGGGAGGAGCGCAAATGGGCGCACTACAACGCGGGCTTGCTGAGTGAAGCCGAGATCGCCTTTCTGGAGCAACTGCCGATGGCCGTCACCCTCACCCTGGACGGCATCCGCTATGGCATGACCCACATGTATCGCGGCTACAGCGAGATCGTCAGCCTGCACGCCTACACGCAGTTCCGCGCCGCGACCTATGCCGACGGCGACCAACCGCTGCCCAACCGGCTCATCTTCGGCCACACGCATCGCCAGTGTGTACACCACTTGAGCGACAGCCTGCTGTGGCTGAACCCCGGCAGCATCTCCTACCGGCGGCCCGACGACCCCGACCAGAGCGCCCACTACGTCACTATCACCGACGGCGTCATCTCGCTGCGGCGGTTGGCCTACGATCTCGAACCCATGTGGCGCGCCTTGCGGGCGATTCCCGTTAAGGTGTCCGAAGCGGTCGCGGCGGAGCGCTTTTTCCCGCTGGGGTTCAGTGGCCCGCTGTCCTCGCAAGCGTAGCGCGGAACCCCTCTGCTCTGGTCGCCACCCCGGAGGGATTCTTCGTCGCAGACTCCTCAGAATGACAATGCCGCCTGTTTCGTAAGGCGGCGATTTGGGTTACTCTATGGATGTTGACAGTGTCATCCGGTTGCCCACTGCGGGCCATGCACCCACCACCCACGGGAGCGTTTGCCATGTCCCAACCGCACGTCCTCATGATCACGACCGATCACTGGCCCGCCGCGCTGCTGGGCGTGGCCGGGCATCCCGCCATCCAAACGCCGACGCTCGACCAACTGGCGCGCAACGGCGTGCGCTACACCAACGCCTACACCGAATGCCCGGTCTGCATCCCGGCGCGGCGCACGCTGATGACGGGCACGCCCCCACGCACCCACGGCGACCGCGCCTTTAAGGTGATGGAACCTATGCCCGGCCTGCCCACGCTGGCGCAGACCTTCCGCGACGCCGGCTATCAAGCCTATGCCGTGGGCAAGCTGCACGTCTATCCCCCGCGCGACCGCATCGGCTTCGACGACGTCATCTTGTCCGAAGAAGGGCGGCCTATCCTGGGCGCGATTGACGACTATGACCTGTGGCTGGCCGAGCAAGGCTATCCCGGCGAAAGCTACGGCCACGGCATGAGCAACAACGATTACGCCTATCGCCCGTGGCATCTGCCCGAAGCCACCCACGTGACCAACTGGGCCACGCGCGAAATGTGCCGCATGATCCGCCGCCGCGACCCCACACGTCCCGCCTTCTGGTTTCTCTCCTACTGCCACCCGCACCCGCCGCTGGTCCCGCTGCAAGCCTATCTGGACCTCTACCGCGACATTGACCCGCCGCCGCCCCTGGTCGGGGCCTGGGCGAACGGCGCGGAGACGCTGCCCTATGCGCTGCAGGCCGTCCAGCAAAACTGGGGACCCTTCAGCGAGGCGCAGCTCCGCGGCATCCGCCGCGCCTTCTATGCGCTGTGCACCCACATCGACCACCAGATGCGGCTGGTGATCGGCACGCTGCGCGAAGAGCAGTTGCTCGACAACACCATCATCTTGTTCAGTTCCGACCACGGCGACATGCTGGGCGAGCATGGGCTGTGGGCCAAGCGTCTCTTCTATGACTATGCGGCCAATGTCCCCCTGATCCTCATGGGCGCGGCGGGCGACGCCCGCGTCGGCCATCACCGCGTGGACCACCGGCTGGTCGGCTGGCAGGACATCATGCCGACGCTGCTCGACCTCGCGGGCATCCCCATCCCCGCCACGGTCGAGGGGCTGTCCATGGTGGGCGAAGCGCGCCGCGACCTACTCTACGGCGAATGCGGCGAAGACAGCATGGCGACGCGCATGGTCTATGACGGCCGCTACAAGCTGATCTACTACCCGGTGGGCAATGCCCTACAGCTTTTCGACCTGCAGGGCGGGCTGGGCGAAGCGCATAACCTGGCGGGCGCGCCCGAAGTCGCCGAGATCCAGGCACGGCTCACCCAACGGCTGATCGCCGAACTCTACGGCGGCGACACCGCGTGGGTGCAGGACGGCAAGCTGACCGGCCTGCCGGCCCAAACCTACACGCCCCGGCCCGACCGCGGTCTCTCCGGCCAGCGCGGCATCCACTGGCCACCGCCGCCGCTGGAGCTTTCCGGCAAGCCCGTGGGCGCACCCGGCTAGACAAGCCAACGGCCCGGCGCACGCGTTACGGCGTACGCCGGGCCGTCTTGCTCTTGCCCGGTCTTGGCGGGCTGTGCGCGAGCCGCTCCCCTACGGATAGACCTGGATCACCAGCGGCAGTTCGCCGGTGGTCTTGCCCACCAGCATGATCTCGCGGCGGCCCGTGGCCCAGCGGTACTGATACCACTCGTTGTCCACCCGGTTATGCACATAGAGCACTTCGTCGGAGATGTCTTGGAAGACCTCACCGCCGAAGCGCGCCCCCATGGATTCCAACGAGTCGAAGGTCTTGATCACACGCATGGTCATCTCCCGGCGTGTTGGGCGAAAGACGGCGTCAGCCACCGCCAAAATCACCGCCGTCGAAACCGCCCAGACCGCCGTCGTCCCCGCCGCCCAGATCGGGCATGGACTGCTCGATGCTGCCGGGGTCCTCGCCCGCCTCCAGCCGGTTGACGACTTCGCTCATCTCGGCGTCCATGGGTTCGCCCATTTCGCCGCTCATCTTGCGCATGAAGCTGGCCAGCGCGCGCGGGTCTTCGCTCTCCAGCCCGGACATGAGCGACGGGTCCGCCAAGCTGTCCATCCGGCTTTCCTCAGACTTGAGCACCGCCACCCGGCTCACCAGCCGCCGCAGATGCTTGCCGCCGCAGGTGGGGCAGACCGCCGCGTCGTCGCTGGCTTCAGACATAGTGCGAAAGAACACGCTCACCCGTTTGCGACAGTCCAAACAGGCGTATTCATAGATCGGCATACTCTACTCCTCAACAATATCCGCTACCCAAGCGCCGGCGCAAGCTGCTACGCGTGGCGTCAGATAGGATTTTCCGGCGCGGCCCGCGTCGCGTATACTGCGGGTTAACTTTGTTGCGGATTATACACTAGGCTGCAAGACGGGCCGTACACCGCGGCGACCCACGGTAACGAATTCCGCCCATTCCCGGCGCCGATTACCGGCCGCAGATTGACGAGTCAATGACGCAGATCAGCGATATCGAACCAGAGATCGAAGCCCTCTACGAAGGGTTGTTGCAGCCGCGCCCCATCCTGGTCGTCCTCTCCGGGCCGAGCGGCGTGGGCAAGGACGCCACCTTGCAGGCCATGCACAAGTGCAACACGCCCTTCTATTTTGTCGTCACCGCCACCACGCGCCCCAGGCGCGCCGGCGAACGGGAGGGCGTCGACTATCACTTTGTCAGCATGGGCGACTTCGCCGAGATGATCGACAAGGGCGAGTTGTTGGAATACTCCATCGTCTATGGCGATTACAAGGGCATTCCCAAACGGCACGTGCGCGCGGCGCTCGCCAGCGGCCAAGATGTGATCATGCGGATCGACGTGCAGGGCGCGGCCAAGATTCGCAAGATCATCCCCGAAGCCGTGACCATCTTCCTCACCGCCGAGAGCGAAGACGAACTGGTGCGCCGGCTGCGCGAACGCAAGACCGAAGCGTCCGACCAACTCAAGATGCGCATCGCCACGGCCCGCCAAGAGATCAAGCGCATGGTCGAATTTGATTATGTGGTGGTCAACCGCGACGACCGCTTGGACGAGACGGTAGACCGCGTCTTGAGCATCATCACCGCCGAAAAGAGCCGTGTCGACTGGAAGCCCATTGTCATCTAAACAAGACACCCTACCGTGATCAACCCCTATGCCGGGTCGGGCTATCCGACCCTCGAACCACCGCAGCGTCCCACCTTTTTCATCCGCGTGGCGCGCCCGCTGGCGACGCGCGGGCTGCTGGCCGCCAACGTCCTGGCCTTTGTCGCCACCATCGCGGTGGGCTATGTGAAGCTGGGTACGCTGGACGGTTCACAAGACCTGCGCGTGCTGGTGTTCATGGGGGCCAAGGTCAACGAGTACGTCGTCGCGGGCCAGGTCTGGCGGCTCTTCACCGCTATGTTCCTGCACATCGGCGTCTTGCACCTGCTGTTTAACCTCTATGCGCTCAACGCGCTCGGCCCGCTGGTGGAAGGCTACTTCGGCACGCTGCGCTTTCTCGCCATTTATGTGCTGGCGGGGCTGTTCGGCAGCTTGGCGAGCTTCGCCTTTTCGCCCGCCATCTCAGCCGGCGCATCGGGCGCGATCTTTGGGCTGGCGGGCGCGACCACCGTCTACTTCCTGCGCTATCGCGAGAACTACGGCGCGCGGGGACGGGCCATCCTGCAGAACATGCTGGTGGTGATCGGCGTCAACCTGGCCTTTGGCATGATGTCGCCGGGCATTGACAACTGGGGCCATATGGGCGGGCTGATCGGCGGCGCGCTGGTCAGTTGGGGACTGCTCCCGCGCTACAAAACGCCTGCCTTCCCGCGGCCCGGCCCCCAGGCGCTGGAGCAAGAAAATCGCACCAACTTTGAGACGGGGTGGGTCGCGTTCTGCACCCTCCTCTTGGTGGCGGGCTTGCAGGTTGCGACGGGATGGGTCGCGGCGGGCTTGTAAACTACACGATTCGCGGGGAGACAACCATGCAGGTCGAACGTCAGAGTGGGGTGCTGCTGCACCCGACCTCGTTACCGGGGCGTTATGGCATCGGCAGCCTCAACCGGGCCGCCTATGAGTGGGTAGACTTTCTCGCCGCCACGCGCCAAAGCCTCTGGCAAGTGCTCCCGCTCGGCCCCACCGGCTATGGCGACAGCCCCTATCAGAGCTTTAGCTCCTTTGCCGGCAACCCCTACCTCATCAGCTTGGAAGAACTGGCCGATGAGGGGCTGATGAACGCCAGCGAACTAGCCCACGCCCCCGACTTCCCCGCGGACAGCGTGGACTTCGGCGCGATCTACCTCTGGAAGCTGCCCGTTCTGCGCCGCGCCGCGGCCCACTTCGCCGCCCGCGGCCCTGCCGCGCTGCGCGCCGAGTTTGACCGCTTCTGCGCCGCGCAAGCCGCCTGGCTGGACGATTTCGCCCTCTTTATGGCGCTCAAAGACGCGCACGGCGGCGCGCCCTGGATCCAGTGGGCTATGCCCCTGCGCGGACGCCAACCGGCCGCGCTCGCCCAGGCCGCCACGGAGCACGCTGACGCCGTCCACGGTCACAAGTTCAACCAGTGGCTGTTCTTCCGCCAATGGGCCAGGCTCAAAGCCTATGCCAACGGCAAGGGCATCCAGATCGTCGGCGACATCCCCATCTTTGTGGCGATGGACAGCAGCGACGCGTGGACCAATCCGCATGAGTTCTTTTTGGACGCCGACTATCAGCCCACAGTGGTCGCCGGGGTCCCGCCGGACTACTTCAGCGAGACTGGGCAGCTTTGGGGCAATCCGCTGTATCGCTGGGACGTGATGGCGCAGAACGGCTACGCCTGGTGGCTGCGCCGCATCCACGCCGCGCTGCGCGTCTATGACATCGTCCGCATCGACCACTTCCGCGGCTTTGCCGGCTATTGGGAAGTCCCTGCGAGCGAAAAAACCGCGGTCAAGGGCCAGTGGGTACAGGGGCCGGGCGCACACTTCTTTGACGTGGTCAAGCAGGAGTTGGGCGACCTGCCCATCATCGCCGAGGACTTGGGCGAGATCACGCCCGACGTGGTCGAGTTACGCAACCGCTTCGACCTGCCGGGCATGAAAATTCTCCAGTTCGCCTTTAGCACCGACGCCAGCGACAAGTTCCTGCCCCACAACTACCGGCCCGGCTTTGTGGTCTATTCGGGCACGCACGACAACGACACCACCCGCGGGTGGTATGAACAGAGCGCCACGGACAAAGAGCGCGATTTCTTCCGGCGCTATTGCCGCACCGACGGCGGCGACGCCGCGTGGACGCTGGTGGAGTTAGCTTTCCGCAGCGTCGCGGTCATCGCCATCGCGCCGCTGCAAGACCTGCTCAGCCTGGGGACCGCCGCACGCATGAACCTGCCCGGCCGCGCCGACGGCAACTGGACCTGGCGCTTCCAACCGGAACAGCTTTCCTCCCATGTGGCCGCGCGTCTCTTGGAAGCCACGACGATCTATGGCCGCGACCCGGCGATCTATGCGGGCAAAGACGCCGAAGCAGGCGGCCAGTCCGGCCAAGAGACGAAGGGCGCAGGGAGCCGCGTCACAGCCGGGGACGCATGAAGGGAACGACCGCCCGGCCGCGGCTCCGGGCGCTGGGGTGGGCTGCCGGACCGGCGCTGCTGCTGGTCTCGCTGCTGCCGCGACTCTACTACGTGGCAACCAATGCGCTCAGCTATGACGAGACGCACAACCTGACCTTTGGCGCGCTCAGCGCGGCGGGCTTTGCGCCCTATCGCGAAGTCTTTGTGGGCATTGCGCCTTTCGCCCTGCTCAGCGTCCAACTCAGCGCCGCGCTCTGGCTGGGTACGCCCTGGGTGCGGCTGATCCTGCTCGGCTATGGGCTGCTGGGCGTGGGCGCGGTCTATGCCCTGGCGCGCCGCCATGCGCCCGTGCGCCCGCTGCTCGCCGCAACCCTGGCGACGCTCTTTTTCTCCTTCAACCCCCAGTTCTTTGCCGTCTCCACCACCCTCAACCTGGAAGCGTCGGCGCTGGCCTTTGGGCTGCTCGCCGTGTGGGCCATGGACCACGCCGGGGCCGCCCCGCGCGACCTGCTGTGGGCTGCGGCGTCGGGCGTCGCCTTTGGCCTAAGCCTGGCGATCAAGGTGATGGTTCCCTTTGTCCCCGCCGTGATCCTGGTGCAGATGCTCCTGTTGATCCACGACCGCGGGCTGCTGGCCGCGCCGGGCCGGGCCGCGGCCGCGCTGCTCCGGCTGGGGCTGGCCTGGAGCGCAGGCGCGCTCATGGTCGTGGCCCTCTTTGCGCTGGTCTATGACCCCGTGCTGGTCTACCGCCAGGCCATCGACTTCCGCCTGGTGCTGCGCGCGGCGACGGTGGCGGGCGGCGGCGACTTCAACGTGGCCGAAGAGCTGCGCTGGACCGACGCGCTGCCCTTGCTGCCGCTGCTCATCCTCGCGGCCCTCAGCGCGCCCCGCCTGCGCCGGGCGCGCCCGCAAACGCTCTGGGTGTGGGGCGCGTGGCTGCTGGTCAGCCTGGCCTTTCTCGGCCTGCACGTCCCCCTGCGCCCGCGCCATCTAGTGACGGTGCTGCCCCCGCTGGCGGTCCTCAGCGGCAGCGGCGTGGCCCTCTGGCTGGAGCAGGCGCGGCGGCCCGGCCCGCGCACGGCCATCGCCGCGGTCACGGCGGCCCTACTGGTGGCCGCGGTCACGGGCGCGGCCTATCTGGCGCCGACCAGCGACTTTATCGGGGTGCACCCCACCCGCGCGGCGACGGTGGACTTTTTGCAGGCGCGCACCGCGCCCGCCGACTGCGTGGTCGCCAAGGAAAACCGCTTCTACTTCCTGGCGCAGCGGTTGCCGCCGCCCTTCCTGTCCGAAGTCTCCACCGCGCGGCTCTACAGCGGGCTGCTCACCGCGGACCAGGTCATGGCCGAGATCGACCGCGCCGACTGCGCCGCGCTGGTCTATGACGATGGCTTCGACGAACTGGCCCCCACCCTGGCCGGTCTGGCGGCGGACTACTACAGTCTACGGCTCACGCTCGCCCAAGCCGACGACGACGAGCCGATCATCGTCTACACCGTCCCCCGCCAGACGGACACGCCGCCCACGACCCCGGTCGACGCATCCCTGGGCGGGCTGTTGACCCTGCGCGGCTTTGACCTGACACCCGGCCCGTGGACGCGCGGGCAGACGGTCCACCTGTCCACCTACTGGCAGGCGCAGCAGCCCATCCCGACCGACTATCGCATCTTTGTCCACATGGTCGACGCGAGCGGCGCGGCGGTCGCCAATTTTGACCATTGGCCGTTTGAGCCGAACGCCGACTTTCACATTGCCGACGCCGCGCTCCACCCGGCCTATCTGGGCGGCGGCGCGCCCGCCAACTATCCCAACGCGGGGCTGATCCCGACGCACCTCTGGCTGCCGGGGCAAACGCTCAAGGA
This sequence comes from uncultured Litorilinea sp., assembly GCA_964372065.1. Taxonomy (GTDB): domain Bacteria; phylum Chloroflexota; class Anaerolineae; order Caldilineales; family Caldilineaceae; genus QEUY01. The sequence goes on along the minus strand of CAYJQA010000022.1, from coordinate 11,474 downwards.
GACCATCACCTTGCCGGTGGACGACCTGCCGCCGGGAACCTACACGCTCCAGATCGGCCTCTTTGACCCGGCCAGCGGCGCGCGCCTGGACGTCCCCGACAGCTTTGCGGGCGGCGTCGAGAACCAGATCGTCTTGTCCACCGTGGAGCTGCGCTAAGATGAGCACGCTGCCGCGACGGTGGGCGCTGGGCATAGGGGTCGTCTGGCTGTTGGCGAACGGGCTGGCGCTGGCTGGCTCCGGTCTGCCCGCGACCGTGGGCATCCTCACCCTGGGCGCCGCTGTGCCGGGGCTGCTGCTGGTCGCGCGGCTCACGCATACGGCGCGACCCGCGAGCCTGGAGTTTGCGCTCTACAGCGTGGGCGCGGGCTATGCGCTGCTCACGCTGCTCATGCTGGCGCTGGCCGCGCTCCCCGGCGGGCTGGCCGCGGATCGGGTGCTGCTGGCGCTCAACGTGATGAACGTGGCGTTGGCCCTGGCGGTCATCCGACGCTATCGCCGCACGCCGCCCGTCAGCCTGCCCGACACCCTTGCGCCGCCGGACCGCGCGACCTGGACGGCGCTGCTGGTCGTGCTGGTGCTGGCCGCGGCGCTGCGCCTGCCCAACCTGGGCTATTCGGACTTCCAGGGCGACGAAGCGCGCGCCATGCTGCGCGCCGCCGAGACCATCCAGGGCTACGAGAGCAGCCTGCTCATCCACAAGAAAGGGCCGGTGGAAATCCTCCTGCCGACCGCGCTCTATGCCGTGCAGGGCGACATCACGGAGGCGCAGGCGCGCTTGCCCTTCGCCCTGGCGAACCTGGCGGGCGTGGCCGCGATCTTTGCGCTGGGGCGGCGGCTCTTTGGCCTGGCGGGCGGAACGGTCGCGGGGCTGATCCTGGCGGTGGACGGCTACTTCATCGGCTTTAGCCGCATCGTCCAGTATCAAAGCGTGGTCTTTTTGACGGTGACGCTGGTCGTGCTGGTGCTCTATCGCCAGATCGACGCGGGCCGCCCCCGCGCCCGGCACATGGGGCTGGCGGGGCTGCTCTTTGCCACGGGGCTGCTCGCCCACTATGAGGCGCTGTGGGTCGCGATCCCCGCCGCCTATCTGCTGTGGATGCTAGCGCGGCGCACTTCCTGGAGCGCGTTAGGGCAAGCATTGGCTCTGCCCGCGCTGGTCACGGCTGCGATCCTGGCCGCGTTCTATGTGCCGTTCGTGCTGGATGCGCGCTTCGCCCGCACCGCCGACGATCTGCTGGGCAACCGCATCGGCAGCCGCTTCCCCTACAACAACCTGACGGATTTCTTCGACCGCACCGTCATCTACGACAGCGCCTATGCCGTACTCTTCCTGACCGCCGCGACGGTGGCGGCGCAGGCCGTGACGCTGCGCCGATCATGGTCGCGGGCGGTGGTCATCGCGATCACCGGCCTGACCGTGGCCGGGCTGGCGCTTTGCTTCCTGGTGGACCCCGGCTGGCTGCAGCTAGGCCGCGACCAGACGTGGCTGTTCTTTGCCCTGGCCGTGGCCGCGGTCCTCCTTGCCCCGCGGACCACACCCGCCGAGCGCACGGCCTGGCTCTGGTTTGGCGCGCCGATGGTGCTGTCGCTCTTCTTCGTCGCCAAGCCCAACAGCCACGTCTACGGCTTCTTTATGGGCTGGGCGCTGGTCGTTGGGTCGGTGGCGGACGCCGCGTGGCGGGCGTTGGCGGCGCGGCAGGGCGCACGCGGCGCGGCGCGGATCGCCCTGCCCGTGACCGCCGCGCTGACGCTCCTCTTTGCCGTCCATGCCTACTGGTACTTCACCCAAACGCGCGTCGAGGCGCTGCGCGCGTGGAGCACCCATCACCTGCCCGGCTACTGGACGCCCTACGCCCTGCCCGACCGCCACTCGCTTTTTGGCTTCCCCTATCGCAACGGCTGGAAGGCCATCGGCGCGCTCTACGCCGACGGAACGCTGACCGCGCCCTTTGACACCAACGAGACCGACCGCGTGGCGGACTGGTACAGCCGCGGCGTGGGCTATTGCCCGCCCGACGCCGCCTATTATGTGGTCGCGCCGCCGCTGCTGGAGAGCAGCCAAGCCGAGACCGACGCGCTCATCGCCGAGCTGACGGGTCGCGGCTTTGCCGAATACGGCACGGTCACGGTCAACGGCGCGCCCCGGCTGCGCCTCTATACCACGCTGCCCGTGGACGGACCGCCCCGCGCCTTTGACGCCGCCGCCTATGCCCCGGTCTTTGACGCGCTGACCGACCCGCGCTTTGCCAAGAACGGCCCGGTGGTGGGGCTGGACCCCGCCGTCGCGACCGATTACCGGCTGGGCGAGGCGATCCGGCTGGTGGGCTACACCGTGACCGGCGACCCGGTCGCGCCGGGCGACACGCTGCCCATCAGCCTCTTTTGGCAGCGCGCCGCGGGCAGCGCCCCCATCGAGCAGGAGTACAAGGTCTTTACCCAAGTGATCGACCTGGGCGACCTGCACAAAGTGGCCCAGCGCGACGGCGAACCGGCCTGCACCGAGTTCGACACCGACGAATGGCGCGCGGGCGAAACCGTGCTGGACCGCTACACGCTGACCGTCGCGGTCGATGCGCGGCCCGGCGACTATACGCTGCTGGTGGGCATGTACGACGCCGAGCAGGCACGGCTGCCCGTCCTGGCGGCGGACGGCGCGCTCCTGGGCGACGCCATGCCGCTGACCACAATCCGGGTGGTTGCGCCATGACGCGGCGCATCGCCACCGGCGTGGTGGGGCTGGTCGCCGGGCTGTTGGCGCTGGGGCTGCTGGGTATGGTGCTGGCCGGGTCGCTGCCCAAACCGCCGCTGAAGCGCAT
>CAYJQA010000022.1:0-8647 GCA_964372065.1 uncultured Litorilinea sp. | reverse complement strand
AATGTACATCGCCGCGGGCTATCTGCTCAGCCGGGGACAACGGCTCTATGCCGATTTCGCCTTTGTCCAGATGCCCTATCAGCCGTGGGTCTATGCCGCGGTCTACGGCGTGACCGGCGGCGGGCCGTATCTGCTCAAGGCCAAGCTCGTGACCTGGGTGTGCATCGCCGCCGCGGCATGGCTGCTCTATGGCCGCAGCCGCCGCACGAGTGGCGACGCGCTCTTGGCGGCGACGCTCCTGACGCTCTTCCTGGCGAATTACTACACGATTAAGGCCGCGGAAGAAGCGTCCAACTACGCGCTGCCGCTACTATTAGCACTGGCCGCCTACGTGATCTTCCTGCGTGGACTGGAAGGCCGCATGGCGCTGGGTCTGGCCGCGGGGCTGGCCGGGCTGGCGCTGGGCGGCGCGGTCGGAACCAAACTTTACTATGCGACATTGGCGCTGCCCTTTGGGCTGGCGGCCCTGCGCTACCCGCGCGCGATTCCCTGGCCGCGGCGCGCCGTGCAGGGCATCGGCGGGCTGGCGCTGGGCGGCGTGATCGGGCTGCTGCCCGTGGCCGTCTATGCGCTGGGCGACTGGGACCGCTTCGTCTTTAACAACATGGGGTATCATGTCATCAACTCCCAATGGCGGCTGCAAAACGGCTTCACCGACGGCATGACGCTCGGCTCCAAGCTGGACGTGGCCCGCGACCTGCTGGTCAACCCCAACTACCTGGTGTTGGAGTTGTGGCTGGCCGTCGCGCTGCTGTTGGTGGGATGGCGACGCGTCGCCGCGGGGACGCTCTTGGCCGCGGGGTGCGCTCTGACCGGCCTGGTAACTGCGTTCACGCCTAGCCCGTTGTTCTCACAGTATTTCGCCCTGCCGATCCCCTTCCTGGTCCTGTGGATGGCGGAGCTTTACGGCCAGGCGAGCGCGCCGGCGCGGACGCTGCTGGTCCGGCTGGCGCTGGTCTGCGCGGTGGCGGGCATCCTGGTCGTACTGCCGCGCCACACCCGCGCCTTGACCCGGCTGGTCGAGCCGGGCCAATCATGGGCGGGGCTGACGGCCGTCGCCGACAGCGCGGCCATCCGCGGCGTGCTGGCGGAAGCGGGCGCGACCGGCCAAGCCGACCCGCCCCTGGTCGCCACGCTCTCGCCCGTGGCCGCGCTGGAGACGCATTTGGGTTTCTATCCCGAACTGGCGACGGGGTCGTTTGTCTATCGCATCGGCGACTTGCTCACGCCGGAACAGCGCGCCGCCTATGTCGCCACGTCACCCGCGACGTTGGCCGCGCTGCTGGACGCACGGCCACCCGCGGCCATCCTGATCGGCGACGAGGGTGACGCCGAGACGCCGCTGCGTGACTACGCCGCACAGCACGGCTTCCACCGCGCCGAGGTGGCCTTGAGCGCGGGGGAATTGTGGGTACGCTAATCTCTATGACAGCATCGTGATGGTTGTCATGCTGAGCGTAGCGAAGCATCCCCTCGCGCCGCGGTGCGTGCGCGGGGGAAGGGGATTCCTCGGCCTCCGGCCTCGGAATGACATACTGTGAAAATGGCTGATGCGACGATGACCTGGCTGAGACGATTGACCACCGGGCTGAGTATATGGGCGCTCCTGGCCGCGGTGATATTGCATGGACTCGTGCTGGCCCCGCTGCCGCTGACGGTGCGCGGGCTGGCCGCGCTGCTCCTGACCGGGCTGATCCCCGGCGCGCTCCTGGTGGAGTGGCTGGTGGGCGGCGACGCGGCCGCGCCCCTAGACGCCTGGGAGCGCAGCCTCTACAGCGTGGGCGCGGGCGTGTGCGTTGTCGTCGTGACCATGCTGGGCCTGAGCTACCTGCCCGGCCCGATCCTGGCCTGGCAGACGTTGGCCGCGTTTGATGCGCTCATCCTGGCGCTGGCCGTTGCCATCGCCGTCCGACCACCGCATCCCGCGGCCGCTGCGCCCCCAAACGCGACCACGATGTGGCCGCCCGTCGGAGACGGCGCACCGCGCCGCTGGTGGATCGCCGGGCTGATCACGCTGGCGCTGGTCGCGGGCGGCCTGCGGCTGCCCAACCTGGGCTACTCCGAGTTCCAGGGCGACGAGACGCGCGCCCTGCTTCGCACCGCCGAGGCCATCCAGGGCTACGGCGACGCGCTTATGACGCACAAGAAAGGCCCGGGCGAAATCCTGCTGCCCGCGCCCACCTATGTGCTGCTGGGCCACATCGACGAGGCCACGGCGCGGCTGCCCTTCACGCTGGTCAACCTGACCGGGCTGGCCGCCATCTGCTATCTGGGGTGGCGGCTATTCGGCCCGCTGGCCGGGTGGACCGCGGCCATGATCCTGGCGCTGGACGGCTATTTCATCGGCTTTGCCCGCATCGTCCAATATCAGAGCGTCGTCTTTCTGCTGGTCGTGCTGACCATCCTGGTCCTCTACCGGCTGACGCGGCTGCCGGCGCGGCTGCCACGCTACCTGACGCTGGCCGCCATCTTCCTGGGGACCGCGCTGCTGGCCCACTATGAAGGCGGGCTGGCCGTGCTGCCGGGATTGTACCTATTCTATGTCCTGTGGCGGCGCGGGGTGGGGCCGGGACGGCTGGCGCGGGCACTGCTCCCCGCCCTGGTCGTGGGCGCGGCCATTCTCGCCGCGTTCTACGTTCCCTTTGTGCTGCACCCGGCCTTCCGCGTCACCTACGCCTACATCACCGTCAACCGCATCGGCGTGGAGTGGCCGTATAACAACCTGGTGGGCTTCTTTGAGCGCACCACGCTCTACAACACCACCTACGCCGTGATCCTGCTGATCGCGGCGACGGTGGGCGGGCTGGCCGCCATCTACCGGCGCACCTGGCGCGGGGCGCTGGGCTGGGTCGTGACCGGGCTGATCGCCGCGGGCGTCGCCGTGAGCTTTGCCCGCCCCGCGTGGATCGTCATTGCCGGGCATGACCACACCTGGGCCTTTTTTGCCCTAGCGCTGGTGGGCGCATGGCTGCTGCCCAACTTCGCGACCGAGGAGCGGCTGGTCTGGCTGTGGTTTGGCGCGCCCATGATCTTCATGCTCTTCTTCACCCTCACGCCCAACACCCATGTCTACGGCTTCTTCATCGGCTGGTCGCTGGTCGTGGGGCGCGCCGTGCAGTTGGCCTGGCAGTGGCTGGCGGCGCGGATAGGGGTCCCCGCGGCGCGCGCCGCGGGCATCGGCCTGGCGACCGTGCTGGTGCTGGTCTGTGGCAACTGGGCGGTGTGGATGTTTGTCGCCGCCGAGCAGGAGACGCTGCGGACCTGGCGCGAGAACAAGCCCGCGGGTTACTGGGTGAGCTATGACCTGCCCACCAACATGAGCATCTTTGGCTTCCCGCTCAGGAACGGCTGGAAGGCGGTGGGCAGCCTCATCGCCGACGGCGTGATCGATGCGCCCTTCGACCTCCACGGCAAGGAGCCGGTGGCCGACTGGTACACCCGCGGCCAGGGCCGCTGCATCCGCGACCATGTATATTATCTGTGGCACGCGTCGGTCGAGCCGCTGGAGCAGGGCTATAACACGGTCGTGCGCCAGCAGATCGAAGACAAGGGCTATCAGTTGTTCGGCGAGGTGATGGTCAACGGCGCGCCGCGGCTGGCGATCTACAAGCTGACCGGCGAGCCGCTGACGCCCCAGCGTTTCGACCTGGCGGACTACGAAGCCCGCTTTGACGCCGAACTGTCCGGCCCCGCCTTTGAGGAGCAGGGGCCGACCGCCGCGCCACGCATCCAACACCCGCTAGACTTCCACTTTGGCAACGCCATCAAGCTGGTAGGCTATACGCTGGCCGGGCAGGACAACGCGCCCGGCGGCGGCGTGAGCCTCACGCTCTACTGGCAGGCGACCGCGCCCGTCCCCGCCGCCTACAGCGTCTTTACCCAGGTCATCGACCGCGCCGACGACTACAAGGCCGGTCAGCGCGACGGCGAGCCGGGCTGCAACTTGTTCCCGACCGACGCGTGGCAGCCCGGCGACATCATCGCCGACCGCTACTATATCCCGCTGGCCGGGGATGCGCGGCCCGGCACGTATACCATGCTGATCGGGATGTATGACCGCGAAGCGGATGTGCGGCTGCCCATCACCACGCCCGACGGCGCGCCGGTGGGCGACAGCCTGGGGATTGACGAGGTGCGGATTGGCGCGCCCTAAACGACTATCCGAAACAAGCCCAACCGCTGTCATTCCGAGGCCAAAGGCCGAGGAATCTCTCTCCGCGACCGACGCCGCCCGCCGGGAGCCCCCTGGGCGCGGCCGCCTGCTGTGGGCGTCGCTGCTGCTGGTGCTGGCGATCTGGCTGCCGCGCGGGCTGGCGCTGGACCGCTTCGTCACCGCCGACGAGCACGCTTGGCTGGCGCGCAGCGGCAACTTCCTCTACGCGCTGGCGCACGGCGATTGGGCGGGAACCTTCCAGCGCCATCACCCGGGCGTGACCGTCACCTGGGCCGGGCTGGTGGGCTATCTGGTCACCTATCCCGGCTATGCCGGCGACGCGCCCGGCCAGTTCGGCTGGCTGACCGAAGAGGTGGAGCCGTTCCTACGCAGCCAGGGCCATGACCCGGTTGCGGTGCTGGCCGCGGGCCGCATGGTGGCCGCGATCTGGATCACGCTGGCGCTGGTGGCGTGCTTTTGGCTGGCGCGGCGGCTGCTGGGCTTCTGGCCCGCCTTCTTTGGCGTGGGACTGATCGCGCTGGCCCCCTTTCCCGTCGCCCATGCCCGGCTGCTCCACCTGGACGGGCAGGTCAGCGCCTATATGCTGCTGGCCGTGCTGGCCTGGCTGCTCCATCTCCAGACGCGCAGCCGCGCCACGCTGCTCTTGGCCGGGGTCACGGCGGGGCTGGCCTGGCTGACGCGCTCGCCCGCGCTCTTTCTGGGGCCGCTGATTGCGCTGATCACCGTGGGGTGGCTGCTGGCGCGCCGCGCCGGTCCGCGTGAATGGGGCGCATGGCTGCTGCGCGGGGTCGTCTGGGTCGGGATCGGCGGCGCGCTCTTTGTGCTGCTGTGGCCCGCCATGTGGGTGGACCCGGTGGGCAGTCTGCGCCAAGTGTTGACCGCCGCGGGCGATTACGCCGCCGAAGGCCATCTCAAGCCCACCTTCTTCGACGGCGAGATCTACGCAGGCGACCCCGGTTTCTGGTTCTACCCGCTGACCTGGGCCTGGCGCACCACGCCGCTGACCTGGATCGGGCTGGCCTTTGCGCTGATAGGGCTGGCGCTGCGCCGGACGCCGTTGACCGCCCGCGGGGCGCGCGGCGTAGTCATCGGCCTGCTGGTCTATGGCCTGGGCTTTATGCTTCTGATGAATCTGGGGGCCAAGAAGTTCGACCGCTACATCCTGCCCAGCCACCTGGCGCTGGAGTTGGTTGCGGGCGCGGGCTGGGCCGTGGCGCTGCACCTGGCCGCGGCGCGCGGTGAGAGCAAAGGCACGCTGCGCTTTATGCCGCTGGCCGCGGGGTCGGTGCTGCTCGGTCAGGCGCTCTTTTTGCTGCCCACCTACCCCTACTACCTCACCTTCTACAACCCCGCGCTGGGCGGCTCCGCGGCCGCGCCCCAAACCATGATGATCGGCTGGGGTGAAGGCGCGGACGAGGCCGGGCGCTATTTGGACGCCAAGCCCGACGCCGCGGCGTTGAGCGTCGCATCCGGCTACACCAACGGCCCGCTCTCCTACTTCTTCCGCGGGACGACGCTGCCGCTGACCTTCTGGCATCAGGCCGACTACGCCGCGGTCTTTGTCCAAGACCGCCAGCGCCAACTGCCCTCACGCCGGAGCGCGGCCTATTTCCACAGCCTGACGCCGGAGCATGTGGTCACGCTCAACGGCATCGACTATGCCTGGCTCTACGACCTGCGCGGCGCGCCCCTGCCCGCCTATGTCACCGACTGGGGCGGCGCGATTCGCTTGGTCACGTTCCAACTGCCCGCGGCCCAAATCCGGCCCGGCGAGACGGTGCGCGCCGTCTTTTACCTGGTCAGCCAGGGGCCGATTGCCACGAATCTCAATGTGCTGGTGCGTGTGGTGGGGACGGACGGGACGGAGATCGCCCGCGACGAGGGATGGCCCTGGGGCGCGGCGACCAGCGGCTGGCAGGCGGGCGTCGTCTGGCCCGACGGTCACGACCTGACCATCCCGCCCACCACACCGCCCGGCTATTACCGCGTCGAGTTGGGCTTCTATGACCCGGCCACCCAGGAGTTGCTGCCCGCCGTACAGCCCGCCACCGGCGCGGCGCTGCCCGACCTGGTGACGGTGGACACGCTCCAGGTGGGCGATCTGCCGCCGCTGCCGCGCGCGGCGCTTACCCCGCCCGTCACGTTGGGCGACGCCGCCGCGCTCCTGGCCGCGGCGGGGCTGCCCGCGGCGGGGACGCTGGCCGCGGGCGACGCCCTGACGCTGCGCCTCCACTGGCGCGGCCAGGACTGGATCGCGAACGACTACACGGCCTTTGTGCATCTGGTCGGCCCGGACGGCGGCTTGGTCGCCCAGGTCGATCGGCAGCCCATCCTACCCACCAGCGCATGGGCGCCGGGCCAACGCGTGGTGGATAGCTTCACGCTCACCCTGCCGCCCGGCGCGGTCCCCGGCGATTACACGGTCTACACCGGCTTCTATGACCTGGCGACGGGCGCGCGCCTACCCGTCGCGCAGGGCGCAACGTCGCTCGGCGATGCGTTTGTGGTGGGGGCAATAACGGTGAAATAGGAGAGAATTGCCGCAAAGAACGCAAAGAAGAGGCAAAAAGGATAAGGCTGTCATTCCGACCGAAGGGAGGAATCTCTCTGCTCCGCTCGCTACTTCAGACAGATTCCTCGGCTATGCCTCGGAATGGCAATTTGGCCTTTGTTCTCTCTTTTTTGTGGTCTTTGCGTTCTTTGCGGTAGACATTGCTTCTCTTTGGTCTTGTCGCCGGCTTTGCTTGGCGGCTTGACGTGAGAACTCTGCTGCTCGCCGCCTAGACCTTCTCGAAGCGGTCCACGTTCAGCACAAAGATAGTCGCGCCGCCCATGCGCTTCTCGATGGGCGTGGGGATGTGTACCTCGCCCGGCTCCATCACCGGCGGCAGCGGCGTCACATACTGGATGCGGTCGGGGCAGCTCTCGCGGATGATGCTCAGCACCTCGTCCACCTTGGCGTCGTCCACGCCCGCAAAGACGGTCGTATTGCCGATACGCAAGAAGCCGCCCGACGACGCCGTGACTGTCGCCGAGAAACCGCGCCGCGCCAGCCGGTCCAGCAGATTGCGGCTATCGTCGCTGTTGATAATCGCCATGACCAGCTTCATGCGTGGCTCCCTCTCCGGCTTGTCGCGTCGGCGTGAACTAGCGGCCACACGCGCGCCCAGATCGCCTGGTGGATGGCCTCGATGGACTGGTCGGCGTCGATGACCAGCCAGCGTTCCGGCGACGCCGCGGCCAGTTCCAGATAGCCGCGGCGCACGGCCTGATGATAGGCCAGCGTCTTGTCTTCCATGCGGTTCCACTCTTCGGCCGCGCCCGCCTTCTTGCGGCGCAGCCCTTCCCGCACGTCGATGTCCAGATAGACCGTGGCCTGGGGCAGCAGTCCGCCGGTGGCATAGTCGCCCAACCGGCGCAGGCTCGCCAAGTCTTGGCCGTGCCCATAGCCCTGATAGGCCAGCGTGCTATCGGCATAGCGGTCACACAACACAATCTGCCCGGCGGCCAGCGCCGGGCGGATCACCTGATCGACAATCTGCGCCCGCGCGGCGTTAAAGAGCAGCGTCTCGGCGCGCAGACTCATCTCCGTATGGGCCGGGTTGAGCACGACGGCGCGGACGGCGTTGCCGATGGCGGTCCCGCCCGGCTCACGCGTCGCCAACACCGCCAGTCCCTGTGCTTCCAAAGCAGCGGCAAGTCGCTGTATCTGGGTCGACTTGCCGCTGCCTTCCGGCCCCTCAAAGGTCACAAAAAGGGCCACCGTCATTGCCGTTCGTTGCTAGGGCGATTGGTTCAGTTTTCACGCGCGCGGCGGCGCAGCCGTGCGCCGGGCCGGATCAGCTGCGGAAGATACGCACCCGCCGGTGCGGCTCGCGGCCATAGCTATGACTCACCAGGTTCGCCGCCCGCGCCAACTGGTGTTGCTGGCTGCGGATGGCGGCGGAGCGTGGGTTTAGCTCGGCGTCGGGCGCACCGTTCAGCACCCGCTGGATACCCTCTTGCGTCTCGCGCATGGCTTCCGTAAAGGCATCCAACGGCTCCGTCGGCAGTTGATAGATGTTCGCCAGACATTGCTCCATCTGCGTCACGGTATTGCTGCGCAGAATGTAGATCGGGACATTGCGCCGTTCGGCGTCCATCAACGGCTGCGGCTGCTGGCGATAGTAGTTCTTGAGCGTCATCACCACATCGGCCCCGGTCAGCGTATCCACGATGGCGACGGGGAGGTTGAGACTGCCGGCGGCCGCGCGCAGCCGGTTCTGGCCGATGCCATAGGGAAAGATACGCAGCGGCTTGCGCGTGGCATTCTCGCTTGTATCCCCCTGGCCCGGCGCGTCCAGTTGCAGCCGGTTGACGCTGTCCCAGTCGCTTTCCGGCTCCGGGCGCGCATAGCGGTCGGCCGTGGCGCGGGCCTCGCCGTTGACGGGCGGGTAGCGGTCGTCTTGCCACTCGCGCCGCCGCCGGCCCCCC
>CAYJQA010000021.1:15380-20781 GCA_964372065.1 uncultured Litorilinea sp. | reverse complement strand
GGACTGGACCGTTACGCCGATACCCGCAGACTGGGTGACATAGCGACAAGGTATGGAATAAACGTATCTTGGAATACTGCAAAGCCTCGCCATACGTTTCGAGAAGCTATGCAAATAGACGACGCTAACCTAACCAAAGCCATCTTTCTTTCCTGGTCAACCGGAGCAAAGACTGGAAAGAGTATTGCTTTAGGGAGACATTTTGGTAGCGCCATTGACAAGTCGTTCATACCGGTAGCTTACCAACAGTTGTTTCAGGATGCCAAGGCAAAGTTGGTGTCTTGATGAACTCAATAAAGGATTCCCTCATTGCTAGGCATACTCATGATGATACGCCAGATGCGGAGCAACTTGCTGCCATCTTTGCTCCGGATGCAAAGGTTCTTGTCGAGGCTCCCGCGGGTTATGGAAAAACGGCAACGATGGTCAGCAAAATGGCCTATTTGTTGGCAACCAATCGCGTCCCGAGGCCAAAAAAGATTCTAGCCCTAACCTTCAGTATCAATGCCGCATTCAAGCTCCGCAGAGAAGTCTCGATTCAACTGCCGGTACTCTTGTCCACCACACAGCGTTTCGCTCGAAATGCGGCTGCATCTGTGTACGTTACAAATTACCACGGGCTGTGCCGACGTATACTGAGCAAATATGGCTATCTTATTAGCCCGGAACTTCGACATATTGACAAGTTGAAGGGTATTGGTGTCGATCTGGATTCAGACGATCAACGCACTCGAAACAAACTGGACGACAAGCTTCAGAGGTATGGCTTCGATGTCACAGAACATGACAAAGATGCGTTGATTCGGTTTTCCCGCAATGTGGTTCTCGCCGGCCGCCAGGAAACCTATAGGTCAGCAGCCGATTATATTGCCGGGAACACACGACCATATCTGCAGATTGTAAAAGAGTCATTCCTGCCGAAAGGATTCATTACATTTGATGCTATTCTCTTGTTTGTAAGCCAACTATTCGCTGATTATCCAGCAATCCAAAGCTTCTATCGACGATTCTTCCCAATAGTGTTTGTCGACGAGTTTCAGGATACTAACATTTTGCAGTGGACTCTACTGACTGACGTGGTTGGAGGCAATTGCCTACAGAACAACAGACTGTATCTGTTTGGAGATCGATGTCAGCAGATCTATGAGTTTATTGGGGCAATTGACGGAATACTGGATCGCGCCAAAGCATATTATGCAATGTCCGAAATTCAGCTGGGCACGAATCATCGGTTTAAGGACAGACCCGCACTGCGAGATCTCGATGCCCATCTCCGCGTAGTGATGCAAGATATACATGCACCACACCGTGATTCGATGGCCAACGTGACTGTGATGCAGTCCTCAGATCAAGATGAAGAGGCAGAGTGTATTCTGGAGCAAATCCAAACTCTGTCAGAGCGAGAGCCAACCAGTACGGTCGCAGTGCTTTTCAGAGCAGGCAAGGACAATCAAAACACACGAAGAATCATTCAGCACCTCAGCGGAGCGAGAGTCTCTGGATTCTCGTACTTCTATGCCTTATATAGCGACGAAGACCCAGAGTATGTGGACTTCCATGACGTATGCCTGAAACATCTTTACCAACAATTAGGTTCCTCCCGAACTATCCAGGGCATCTCACGAGGTATCCTAAGTGCAACAGGTGTTGATGATCCGTCCGAGACGTGGGCTTCACTGCAGGTGCTGTTAAGAACATTTCTGTACCAAGTAACTCAACAGTACCGTTTCCTATCATTTGAGGATAAGACCGAGCTTATCAAAGATACGCTACGAAACAAGGCCCTGAAGCAGTACCTAATGTACGTCGAGGATGCAAGAGTAACAGTGACGACAGTGCATGGTTCAAAGGGCCTTGAATGGGATCATGTCTTTCTGCCGGACATGGAACGGAATTCGTTCCCGTTATATCCGGCGTTGTGTTGGGTATGCGATTCCGGACGTCACTGCAACCCTCAGTGGTCTCGGATCGCTGAAGGCGACCAGTTCATGAAATCACTGAAATCCGAGTTAAATGTCTTCTATGTAGCCAGCACTAGGGCACGAAAAACGGTTATCTATTCATACAGTAGTCGAGGCCTAAACTATAGTGGGAACCCGCGAGCGAACAATCGGAGTTGTTTTCTTCAACTACCAGGATTGCAAGTTCAGACGCAGATGCCATTCAATCAACGGCGAACGTGATCTCGCGTCGTATGACTATCACGCGCAATCGCAGTGATGTCGCGGCCAGGGTCGAGCGCATGTTCCAGCAGCGCACATCACGTTGTCGCGCGACCCACCCCACCATGATCACGCCTGTGATCAGCCCGAAGAGCGCCGCCTCACGCCGCGCCATCGCACCCGCCAATTGCCGCCCCAGGGCTACGTCATATGGCCCTACGCCGCGCGCAGCGGCCATGCTATAGTCAGTGCAAGCGCGGGCGTTGGCGCGGTGGACCACATGTGGCAACCGTGGGCGCGCCTTCTGTTCACATTCGGCGTCATGCGGTAGAATCGTGGACAGGCTCGCGTACGCTGGCGCGACGCACACATCTGCGCTGCGCCGTCGAGCACACTCGGATCGCCCGGCATATCCGGGGCGAGAGGAAGCGCCGGGATTTTGGCGTGCCACCACCAGACGAATCCCCACGCTGTCGGCCCTGCTTGACATTCGTCTTTGTGCTGTGCGCTTTGCCGAATCGATTACTTAAAGTATGCCATCCGAACCGTTCTTCGCCGGCGTCTACCGGGCGCTCCCCATCCCCGCCACTCTGATCGACCGGGACGGGATCATCCTCGATATCAACCCCGCTTTTATCGAGTACGCCTATTCGATTGGCCGCAAGCTCACGCGGGCCGACCGTGTCGGCGGACACATCCACGACTTTGCCGAAGGCAAATATCGCACGATTACGGACGACTTTGTCCAAGAGATATTCGCCACCGGCAAGGCGCGCTCACGCCTGGAGCCGAATACCGCGGCTCGGCAGCGGCTGGCCTATGTCGAGCTGGAAGGCGCGACCATTCATGACGAAGCCGGCCAAGTCATCGGCGCGGTTATCCTACGCCATGTGGTGACCGACCCGGGCTGGCAGGCCCTGCGGCGCAGCGTGATGGGTCACCTGCGCGATGCCATCTGGGCCATGCAGCACAGCGACGATATGGATCGCGTCGTCAAGGCGTTGCGCGATGGGCTGGAACAACTTTCCCTGTCCTTCCTGGCGATCGGCATCAACGTCATCAATGTCGGACCCCACGGGACCAGCATTACCTGCTACACCGACTATGGTGCGGGCGTCCGGCGTCTACACTTGGACGAGACCCGGCAAGGCAACGACACACTCCGCAAATTCTGGCAAGAACAGAAGATCGTCTACCGCCGTGACCTGGACAAAGAGGACCCCTATCAGGAAGCTGCCCGCCTCCGCCGCGGCATGGGCGCGCATCTGCGCAGCATCGTGGACGTGCCCTTTGCCCACGGCACGTTGGCGGTCAACAGCATTGAAGCTGAAGCCTTCGACGAATTGGATCTAGAGATCCTACAGGATATCGCAAATGCCCTGGACGAGGGCTTCCGGCGCAAGGACGACCTCAAACGGCTGGAAGACGCGGTCCAGCGCGCCAACCAACTGGCGCTGCAGGCCGAAGCCGCCAACGTGGCGAAGAGCCGCTTCTTGGCCAACATGAGCCACGAAATCCGCACGCCCATGAACGGCGTGATCGGCATGGCCGGGCTGTTGGCCGAGACAGAACTGGTCCCGGAGCAGCGCGAGTATGCCGAAGTCATTCGCCAAAGCGGCGAACACCTGCTGTCGTTGATCGACGACATTCTGGATTTCTCCAAGATCGAAGCCGACCGGATCACGCTGGAACGCCTGGAATTCGACTTGGCCGGCCTACTGGAAGGCGTGACCGACGCCATGGCCACGACCGCCCAGGCCAAGGGGCTGGAGCTTGTCTGTATCAACCCGCCGGGCGCGCACCGCCGGGTGAGCGGCGACCCCAGCCGGCTCCGCCAGGTCATGCTGAACCTGGTCGGCAATGCCGTCAAGTTTACCAGCCGCGGCGAGGTCGTCATCGACGCGTCTATCGTCGCCGAAACCGCCACCCAAATTACGCTCCACGTCGACGTGTGCGATTCGGGGATCGGCATCGACGCGGCCAAGTTCGACGATTTGTTCCAGCCCTTTAGCCAATTGGACCCCTCCACCAACCGGCGGTTTGGCGGGACGGGGTTGGGGTTGGCGATTTCCAAGCAACTCGTTAAGCTGATGGGCGGCCAAATTGGGGTGCGTGACAATGACGACCACGGAACCGTCTTTTGGTTCACCGTCGTCTTCGACAAAGCCGTCTCTGATCGCACAGTCGCCGCGCGGCCCTTGGATCACATTGGCCACGACAAGGCCGTCATTGAAAAGGCCGTCACGGGCGCCTGGCAGGGCGACGCCGATCCGGGCCAGTTGGCGGGGCGGCGCATCCTGGTCGTCTACGCCAACGCGGCGGGCTGCCGCGGCCTGGCCGCGTATCTGGACGATTGGGGCTGCCGCTATACGATGGTCGCCACCGTGCCGGAGGCGCTGGCCGCGTTGCACAGCGCCGATGTCGAACAGGATGCGTTTGCCGCGGCCGTGATCGACCAAGCGCAGGTGGCGGCGTCCGCCGGCGCGCTGCTGGACGCGATCCACCAAGACCCGCGCTTCCAGGCGCTGGGTCTTGTCCTCATGCACCCCCTGATCGTCCGGCCCGACCACGCACGTTCGGCGCACGACGACAAAGTCCAGTTGGTCTCCAAGCCGGTCAAACGCGCCGCGCTGCACGCGAGTCTGGTCGCCGCGATCAAGTGCCGGCAAACGACGCCGTCGTGGGCGCACAATGGCGCGCTGACCCTGCCCGGCAATGGCGTCGTCGCCCCGGCCGGCAACCACCACGTGGCCGGCGCGAACGCAGACCACGGCGCGGGCCGCATCCTTTTGGTGGAAGACAATCTCGTCAATCAGCGCGTGGGGCTAGCCATCCTGAAGAAGCTCGGCTATGCGGTGGACGCGGCCGGCAACGGCGAAGAAGCCGTCCAGGCCCTCCAGGACGCGGCCTATGACCTGGTCCTGATGGACGTCCAAATGCCGGGCATGGACGGCTTTCAGGCCACGCGCGTGATCCGTGACCCCGACTCGCCCGTGCGCAACCATGCCGTGCCCATCATCGCCATGACCGCCAACGTCCTGCCCGGCGACCGCGAGGCGTGTCTGGATGCGGGCATGGACGACTTCGTCGCCAAGCCCGTCCGCCGCGACGACTTGAGCGTTCTCCTGCGGCGCTGGTTGGGCGCGGCGTGACGCCGCCGGTGCGCCAGTCACCGCGCCCTCGTCGCTGCGGCAGCGCCGCCTAGCCCTTGACCGCGCCCGTCAATGTCGCCACGAAAT
>CAYJQA010000021.1:0-15370 GCA_964372065.1 uncultured Litorilinea sp. | reverse complement strand
GAGCGCCAGCGGCACCAAGGCCGCGACAATCGAGGCCGCAATGACCACCGGCCGCGCATACACATCGGCCACGCTTTGGTTGTTCAGCAGCGCGATGGCCGGCATGAGCAATTGCTTAGCCTCGTCCGTGATGACGACCTGCGGCCAGAGCAGTTCATTCCAGGACGCGCGCAACGAAAGTGTCGCCAGCACCAAGACCGCGGCCTTCATGGTGGGCAGCACCACTTTCCAGAAGAGCATGAACTCGTTGCAGCCGTCCATCCGTCCGGCCTCCATCATCTCGGTGGGCACGGACAACATGAACTGGCGCATGAGGAAGATGCCGAAGGCGCCGCCGCCGACCGCGGGCAGGATCAACCCCCAGTAGTTGTTGACCAGACCCAATTGACGCAGCACGATAAAGCGCGGCACCAGCATGGTCTGCGTCGGCAGCAGCATCACCCCCAAGATCAGCAAGAAGAGCAGATTGCGACCGGCGAATCTGAGTTTAGCCAGGGCATACCCGGCCAAGGCCGAAGCCAGTGTGCCCAGCACGGTCTGCGCCGCCACCACACTCACCGAGTTCAGAATGTAGTTCTGGAAGCCGTAGCGGCTGAGCATCAGCTCGTAGAGGTTGATCGTGAACGCCTTCGGGACGGGCCACATGGGGTTCATCAACACGTCGATGCGGTTGAAGCTCCAGGCGACCATGCAGAAAAACGGCCACAGGAAGATCAACGCAAACACGGCCGCCACCAGGGTGGTGACGATGCGGTTCAGTCCGAAGTAGCCAAGCCCGGCCTTGCGCCGCAGGGCCGACTTTTGCACGGCGGAAGCTTGTGTCGTTTGTGATACATGCATAGACATGCGCGCGCTCCCCTATTCTAGCTCGCCGACATTAAAGGCCCTGAGCTGCAGGATCGTGATGACCAGGGCAATGATGAAGACGAGCCATCCGATTGCCGTGGCATAGCCCATGCGGAATTGGTTGAAGGCCTGCCAGACGATATAGGGCATGAAGAACCAGCCTTGGCCGCCCGCCCCGCCATACCCCGTGTTGCTGCCGCTGAAGAACACATAAGGTACTTCATAAGCGGTCAGCGACCCGGCTGCCGCCGTGATCGTAATGTACGCAAAGACCGGCTTGAGCAGGGGCAAGGTCACATAGCGCGCCTTTTGCCAACTGTTGGCCCCGTCCACGACCGCGGCTTCCAACACCGACTTGTCCAACCCGCTCAGCCCGGCGATCAGATAGACCGCGTGATTCCCCATATACTGCCAGAAGGCCAGGGTGAGCAGCATGGGCATGATATATCTGGGCGCCGACAGCCAGGCGATCCGCGCATCTCCCCCCAGCGCGAGCCAAAGCTCATTGGCAAAGCCGCGCGCCTCGTTGAAGAACCACGTGCCGACGACCGCCATGGTCACACCCGGCAAGACCGCGGGGATGAAGAAGGCCGTGCGGAAGAGGCCGCGGCTCCATAGAAACGAAGAGGTCAGCAGCAAAGCCAACAGAAATGCAGCCGGCATTTGGGTCGCCAAGCTACCGATGGTGTAGTAGACGAAATTCTTGAGCGCGACAGCCATCCGCCAGTCGGTAAACACTTCCGCATAGTTGTCCAGCCCTACCCACTTCCACTGGCCGGTGTAGCCGAGTGATTCCTGGAAGCCCATGGTGATGGCGCGCAGCATGGGATAGAGGGTAAAGACGGCAAAGGTGATGAAGAAGGGCGCCACAAAGATATAGGGCGTCCATTTGCGCTGGTCGGCGAAGAAGTGGGCGACCTGGGCGAAAGTTCCGCGGCGTCGGGTTTGAGCAATGGCGGCCATAGACAGGTTCTCCAGATGAAAACCGAGCAGGAAGGGGTGACCTCCCTGCTCGGCGGGGTACCTAATCGCTCACACGGAAGTCGATCCGGTTGGAACTGCCCACCCCCTGCTACTGATTCTGGGCGATCTGGTCGCGGGCATTCTTGTCGGCGGTGGCGATGGCTTCGTCCACCGAGATCTCACCGGTCCAGGCCAGCGGGAACTGCTCGCCCCACGCCGTCGTCACCGTTTGGGTCGTCCAGCTTGCGGCGTAGCCGGGCAGGTCGTTGGCCGAGGCGATGAAGACCTCGCCGGCCACCTGGCCGCCCACAAAGTCTTCCGGCAGATGGAAGGCTTCGCCTTCCCAAGACGTCTTGACCGGCGGCAGGATGCCGGTTTCGACATAGCGCGTTTCCAACTGCTTGTCGGCGTTGTCGAAATAGAGATAGAGCATCACGTCCAACGCCAGTGTAGCATTCGCCGTGGCCTTGGGCACGGAACAGGCAGTGCCGCCCCACGTCCCGGTGTGCGGGCCGTCTGCCGCAAAATCGGGGATACGCATGATGCGGATGGGCGAGTTGGCCAGCCACTCGGCGTCGTCGGCAGTCCCCTGCTTGTGGATGCCATAGAGCCAGTCCGGGGCTAGTTGGGTCATGACCTGGCCGTCTTTGGTCATCGCCACATGGTTCGTCCAGTCACGGTCCACCTGGAAGGGCTTGAAGCGCAGCCAGTCTTCGACGCACTCCTTGAAGCGCGGGTCGGTCAGCATCGGCTCGCCGTTCTCGTCGGTCCACCAGAAGCCTTTTTCGATCATGCGCGCCGGCAGATGGGTGTCACTCTTGCCGTCCATGATCGGATAGCGGGTGCGACCGTCGGCCATGGTCAGCTCGACCTTGGCGCACGCATTGAAGAGATCATCCCAGGTTACCACTTGGGACAGATCAACGCCTACTTCCTGCCAAGCCACGTCGTGATAGAGCATCACCAACGGATGTACATCATGCGGCGCGCCGTAGACCTTGCCCTCCTTGGTAAAGCGGGCAAACCGGCTCTGCAACACCCCCTCGGCGTAGGCGCTGGCGGCCAACGATTCGGTCAGGTCCACGAAGGGGATCACACTGTCGTCGCCCTTCATGTAAAGCACCACATCGTCGGCGTTCTGCTCGATGATGTCCGGGAAACCCGATCCCGCCATCAGCGTCGCCGGGAACTTGGTGTTCATGGCATCGCGGGCGAGAATCTCATACTTGAAGTCAACGTCGAACTTCTCATTCAGTTCGTCGATGCGCCGGGAATACTCGGGTTCGTGGTTCTCGGCCTGGAACCAGAACAGGATCGGTGTAGCCTCGCCGCCGGGCGCGGCGGCACCACCCTCGGCAGGCGCGGCCGCGGGCGCGGGGGCGGGCGCACAGGCCGCGAGGACAAGACCAGCGCCGGCAATGCCGGTTGCCTTTAAGAAATCACGTCGGTTGAGCATACGTCGCTTCATAGGGGTCCTTCTCCTCCTCTGGAGTGAGGGCAGCGCCGGACGGCTGCCCACGAAATGCGGATTGATCACAGCAACAGCCTGCGAACAAGCGACTTTCTGGGGGTCTTTTGGCAACGTCTTGGCAACGGGAGGCCTAGTGCAGCCAGGTTGTCGGACTACTGCTTCCAATGTATCATGGCGTTAGTCTCGCGTGAGTCTCATATCAGTCTCGTTATCCCGTCAAGCTATGCCGGTCTCCCCAAACTTGCCCGAACGCGAGGTGTTTGCCGAGTGGGTCCACGACGCACTCAGCCACCTCTACAACTCCAGGTTCCTTGACGAACACCCGCTGGCCGATGCGCTCGTCGGCGATGTGGTGGACATGCGCCAGCGCACCCAATCCCTGCGCCGGATCCTGGTGGATGTGGTGCGCGCGCTGCGCCCCGCGCCGGGCACCCCGTCCCAATCCCCGGACTGGCGCACGCACCGCATCCTGGAGTTGCGCTACATCGAGGGCCTCACGCCCGCCGAGGTGATGGAGCGCCTGGCCCTGAGCAAGAGCCATTACTTTCGCGAGCAAAGCCGCGTGGTCGAGGCGGTGGCCGCCGTGCTGTGGGAGCGCGCCCTCGTCCAAACCACCCTACCCCCCGCGGCGCAGCCCGCCGTGCTCCCCGCCGACGACGACGAACTCGACATCGGGGACCTACCCGGCGGCAGCCGCAGCGAGTTGGCGCAAAGCGAAGCGGAACGTCTCTGCGCCCACGCCATTTGGGAAGCCGTCGACATCGCCGAGTTGCTGGCCGACCTGCGGCCGGTGATCGAGTCGCTGGCCGCGGTCAACGGCGTCACCTTGTCCATGCCCGCGCCCGCGGCATTCCCCGTCGCCCACGCCAGCCGCACCCTGCTGCGCCAATCACTCCTCAATGTCGTGACCTATGCGCTGGACATGGCGCCCGGCGGTGCGCTGACCATCGCGCCCGTGACACTGGGCACGGAGACGGGTTTCGCCGTGCGCGCCACGCGGCCCACCGCGCAGGCCGCGCCGACGAAGCGCCGCCAGGGCATCGGCCTGGAAATCGCCCGCCGGCTCCTGGCCGCCATGACCGGGCGCTTGACGTGGGAAGACGGGCCGGACGCTTGGGAAGCGCGCCTCCTGTGGCGCACCGGTGCGGACCAAACGCTGCTGGTCGTCGACGACAACTTGGGCTTTATCGACCTCATCCGGCGCTACCTCACCGGCTACAACTGGCAGGTCTTGGGGGCGGGCAACGGCCAAGAGGCGCGCCAGGTCTTGGCCGAACAGCACGTCACGGCCATCGTGCTCGACGTGATGATGCCCGAAGAAGACGGTTGGGAGTTGCTGCGCGCCCTGCGCGCGGCCGAAGCGACGCGCGACCTCACGATTATCGTCTCGTCGGTGCTCAACGAACCACAACTGGCGCGGATGTTGGGGGCGTCGGCCTATCTGCCAAAGCCGGTGAGCCGGCAAGCGCTGTTGACGGCGCTGCCGGTGCCGGACGCCAACCCGGCGTTAGCACATTGAGCATCGCGGCCAACATCTGCACCACTTCGCCTAGCTCAAAGCCGCCCTCGCGCTGAACCTGTACCGCGCCGAAAAGCTGGAGATTGAGATGGTCTTGGCCGCGCGCCGAGATGAGCAGCACCGGAATCCCCGCCAGGCTGGGGTCCGCCCGCATCTGTTCCAGCACCGAGCGCCCGTCCACCTCCGGCATCACCAGGTCCAACAGCACCAGGTCGGGCCGTTCCTCCCGCATACGCGCCAGCGCCTCCGCCCCGTTGAAGGCTTCCAGACAGTCGCGCACCGCCACCCGTCCCCCCAACATGCGCCGGAAAAGCCGCGTCACCTCGGCGTCGTCGTCTACGATCAGCACGCGCCGGATAGGACGCTCCAGCCGGTCGACCGCGTCCAGCAGTTCTTGCCGCGACACGGGCTTGACCAGCATTTCTTCCGCGCCGAGGGCGTTGGCGGTCAGTTGCGCGCTGGGCAGCGGGCAGCGCACCACCAGACACGCACAGGGCGGCAGCGGTTCCGGCTCGGCCTCGTCCACCAGCAGCGCCACCGCCGCCAGTTCGTGCGCCAGCTCCACGCCTTCCGCCACCGCGTGGGCATGGACGACCTGGACGCCGTCCAGATAGCGTTTGACCAACGTGGCAATACCCCGGTCACGATGGACCAGAACGACGATGCGCTCGGTGGTCTTGGGGGCCAGCAGATCGGCGCGCGCTTGGATCGCGCCCGCAAACGACTTCTCCGCCGCGCCGGACGCCGCGACCGGAAGCGTGAACCAGAAGCTGGCCCCCTGCCCCGGCACGCTGTCCACGCCCATCTTCCCGCCATGTAGTTCGACAAACTTCTTGCTGATGGGCAGCCCAGCCCGGTCCCGCTGTGCCAGTCCGAAAAAGGTCGCTCGGTCGAGCGAAACTCCTCGAAGATGCGGGCCATATCCCCTTCCGGGATCCCCCGCCCGCTGTCCCAGACGCGCACCACCACCGCGCCGTCGCCCTGCTCCACGTCGATCCCGATCGCGCCGTGTTCGGTGAAGCGCGCCGCATTGACCAGGAGATTGAGCAGCACCTGACGAATGCGTAGGCGGTCCAGCCAGAGCGGCGGCAGGTCCGGGATGGCCCCGATGTGCAGCGTCAACCCTTTGGTGCGCACATAGTCGCCCACCATCGCGGCGGCGTCCCGCACCAGATAGGCCATATCTACTTTTTCGCGCGCAAGCGCAATCTTGCCCACCTCGATGCGGGCCAGGTCCAGGACATCATCCACCAGTTCCAGCAAGTGTTGGGCGCTGTGATAGACCGAGTAGAGGTCGCTGCGATAGGCGCGCGGCAGCGGCTGGTTTTCGTAGCTTTCGGGCGACGTCATCATCATCTCGGCAAAGCCGACGATCAGGTTGAGCGGCGTGCGCAGCTCGTGGCTGACATTCGTGACAAACTCGGTCTTGAACTGCTCCGCCGCGGTGGATGCGTGCATGGCCGCATCCAGGGCCGCGTTGGCCCGCTCCAGCAGATACAGGGTTTGGTCCAGTTCCTTGTTGAGCCGGACCAGCTCCCCGCGGTGACGCCGCGCTTCGGCCGTTTGTCGCCGCGCCTCGGCAAAACCGGCCAGCGACCAATGGGCGACGGCCAACAGGGACCGCGCATAGGCCCACCCGACCACGCCGGTGACGCCGCCGCTCAGCACAATCCCCACCGCATAGGCGGGCGCAAAGGTCTGTGCTAAAACCAGCACCGCGCCTTCCGCCGTCAGCGCCATCGGCCACCCCAGAATCCCGGCGGCCATAAAGGGCAGCAGCGCATAGAGAAAGCCGATCTCCGGCTGCCGATACAACTGGACGGCGACGGAGATGGCCGCGGCCAGCCCGGCCAGCCAGACCAGTTGCGCGATGACCAGGCTGCGGCCAAGCAGGGCCAGCGACGCGGCGGTGACGCCGGCCATGAGGCACGTCAGAACCCACGTGTTGAACACATGGGTCGTGGGCCAGGTCACCGTGGCGACAAAGTGCCACACCAGATACAGCCCGGCGATCGCCACCATGAGGTTACGCGACGTGTCGCGCAACAATTCCAGCGTGGAATCGGCGAACGCCTCTTCGGTTCTCAACGTGTCGTGTTGAATCTGCCACATCGACTGCCGTCCCTTCGGTCACAGCAGCGCAGCGGAGCGGGCCGCCCGCGGGTGCGGGATACGGCGGTAGGCGTGGGAAGCCGCCTGGTCGCCAGTGTAGCATAGCCCGCGTCCCCCCGGCAACGGCTGCACTCGGCCCCAGGCACACCCCTGTCATTCCGAGGAGTCTGCGACGAGGAATCTCTCCCCACCGTGCCGCACAGCAGAGGGATTCCTCGCTACGCTCGGAATGACAACCTTCACAGACACTTGCGGGCGTCGGTTTGGCGCGCGCCCGGCGCGGGGTATAAGCTGAAGCTACCCGACTTGGCAGCGCGTGCCATCCCGCCCCACAGGAGGACATCCATGCAATTCACCGACTCTTCACCGCTTGCCGACAACCGTGTCGCCCTGACCATCGCGCCGCAAGACCGCACGATCCTGCGGCAACTGGCCGCGGCAACCGCCGAACTGGCCGCGCGCCCGCTGGAGCAGCAGAAGCGCGACCTCTGGCGCAGGCATAACGCCCTGGAACCCACGCGGCCGGTCATCTTCTGTGACCCGGAAAACGGCTGGCACGAGATCTTCCCGGACGCGGCATTGGCCTGCACCGGCGAGTTGGCGCGTCTCTGGGAATACCGGCTGCGGAAAGAAGTCTTTTGGGGCCAGGAGATGGGCGACGACCGCGTGATCGAGCCGGTCTTCGACGTGGCCCACATCTTCACCACCAGCGGGTGGGGCTTTGCCGTCGAGAAGATCGGCGGGGAGCACGGCGGTTCCTATGTGTGGGACGCGCCCGTCAAGACGCGCGCCGAGTTGGAGAAGCTGCACTTCCCTCAGATCGACGTTGACGCCGCGGCCACCGCGACCTTGCTGGCGCTCGCCCAAGACACCTTTGATGGGCTGCTCACGGTCCGTCTGCGCACGGCCTGGTGGTGGACGCTGGGCATGACCTGGACGCTGGTGGGGCTGCGCGGCCTCAACCGGCTCATGTACGACCTGATGGACGAGCCGGACCTTATCCACGACCTGATGGCGATCTTGCGCGATGGGACGCTCGCCGTCCTGGACAGCCTGGAGGCGCGCAATCTCCTCAGCCTGAACACGGACGGGACCTATGTCGGCTCCGGCGGCTTCGGCTGGACGGATCAACTGCCGCAGCCCGACTTTGCGGGCCGGGTGCGCACCTGCGACATGTGGGGCTTTGCCGAAAGCCAAGAGACGGTGGGCATCTCCCCGGCCATGTTCGAGGAGTTCATCTTCCCCTACCAACTGCCCCTCTTGGCGCGCTTCGGGCTGAACTGCTACGGCTGCTGCGAACCGTTGGACCGCCGCTGGCATGTGGTGCAGCGCTTCCCGCGCCTGCGCCGGGTGTCCGTTTCGCCTTGGGCCGACCGCCCCTACATGGCCGAGATGCTGGGTGACCGCTACATCCTCTCCATGAAGCCGCATCCCGCGGACCTGGCGATGGCAGGCTTCAACGAGGAGCACGTGCGCGCCGTCGTGCGCCGCGATCTGCGGGCCACGCGTGATTGCCGGGTGGAGATGATCATGAAAGACAACCACACCATCGGCAACGACCCGCGGCGCGTGGTCCGTTGGGTGCAGATCGCACGCGAGGAAGCCGAAGCCCTCTAGCCCACCGTCCCCGGCGCGACGCTACACGACCTGATTGACCAGTTCCGTTGCGCCGCGCCCCAGCCGGTCGAGATTCTCCAGCAGTATGTCGAGGAGATTCTCCTCATAGCGGCGCGTCTCCCCCGCGGTGTGCGGCGTGATCAGGACGTTGGCTAGGTCCCAGAAGGGCGACTCCGCGGGCAGCGGCTCATCCCAGAAGTGGTCGATCGCGGCCCCGGCGATCCCGCCTTGTTGCAGCGCTGCCAGCAGCGCCGGTTCATCTACGCATCCCCCGCGCGCCACGTTGACCAGATAGGCCGACGGCTTCATGCGCGCCAGCGCCGCGCCGTCGATCAGCTTGCTGGTTGCCGGGGTCAGCGGGCACGTCAGCGCGACAAAGTCCGCCCGCGGCAGCAGGTCCATCAGCTTGTCCGGCGTGTACACCTCATCCGCCGCGGTCGCGCCGGCCGGGCTGCGTTTGGTGGCGACCACGTGCATGCCGAACGCCCTGGCCAAAGTCGCCAGGCGAGCGCCGATGCCCCCCAGCCCGACCACCAACAAGGTCTTGCCGCCCAGTTCGTCTTCGCGGCGGCTGATATCCGAAATCATGCCGCGCCAGTGATGCGCCCGCTGGTTGTCGCGCCCCGTGTGCAATTGGCGCGCCAGGCTGAGAAGCATCGCCATAGCGTGCTCGCTGACCGCGTTGCGGTTGACTCCCTTGGCGCTCGCCAGCCGGATCCCGCGCGACCGCAGCGCGTCCAAGGCGAATTGATCGTAGCCCGCGCCGATGGACTGGATGAAGCGCAGGTCCGGCGCACGCTCCAGCAGTTCATTGCGCCAGAAGCCGGAAACCACCAGCACATTGGCGTCGCCGATGCGGGCGTTCAGATCGTCGCGATTCCACACCTGGAAGTGGTCGAGGCCCGTGGCGCGTGCCGCAAAGGTCTGCGCCAGGGGGTAGGCCACATGGGCAAAACAGATGGTGATCGCGTTGCGGGCCGGAAACCCGGAAGGACCTTGTGGGGACACGAAAACTCTCCTCTTTTGTTGCATTTTCCGTGATATGATGATCACGACTCATCGGACAAAGCCATCGGTCACAGCAGCGCTCTCGTTCGTCAACGCGATTCCGCCGCAGGCGCGCCATTGGTCGGATCGCGGCAAGTTACCGTTCGGGGTTGACCTCAACTACAGAAACGAGATGACCATGAAGACCTATAGTGCAGAGTTCGTCGGGACATTCTGGCTAGTGCTGGGCGGTTGTGGCAGTGCGGTGTTGGCGGCAGCCTTCCCGGATGTGGGCATCGGGCTGCTGGGCGTTTCGCTGGCCTTTGGGCTGACGGTGCTGACCATGGCCTTTGCGATTGGTCACATATCCGGCTGTCACCTGAACCCGGCAGTCTCCATTGGACTGTGGGCCGGGGGGCGCTTCTCGGCGGGGAAGCTGTTACCCTACATTGTAGCGCAAGTCTTGGGCGGCATCGTCGCGGGCGGCGTCCTCTATGTCATTGCGGGCGGCCAAGCCGGCTTTGACGTATCCGCCGGTTTCGCGTCCAACGGCTACGGTGAACATTCGCCGGGGGGCTACTCGCTGGTGGCGGCGCTGGTCTGCGAAATTGTCATGACCATGATGTTCCTGCTCATCATTCTCGGCGCCACCGACAAGCGCGCGCCGCAAGGCTTCGCCCCCATCGCCATCGGCCTGGGGCTGACCTTGATCCACCTAATCAGTATCCCCGTCACCAACACATCCGTCAACCCGGCGCGCAGCACCGGCGTGGCCGTGTTTGTAGGCGGGTGGGCGCTCGCGCAGTTGTGGCTCTTCTGGGTTGCGCCGATCGTGGGCGCGCTCCTGGGCGCGGTCATCTATCGCTACATCGGCAGTCCGGAGGGCTAGGCGGTCACCGGCCCACCAAATCGCGGTAGCCGACCGTGTCTCGCGGCCACTTTGCTTCCACCACGCCGCGACCGTGGCCGTGCGCTTGCTGCCTTATAGGCGCGCCCATCTGTGTCCTTCGAGCGATTGACGCCGCCGGACGCAGGTATTCTCCGAACGATTGTCATGTCAAAATAAGCCGTGCGGGGGGAGGCCAAAGCGATGCCTATCCCCCGCACGGTCACCGCGCGGGCATGGCTTAGCGCGGAGCATCTCAACCACTAGATCGCATGGGCAGGATGACCACCCTTCAGGAACCTAGAGTTCCTGTTCTTCGTGAGTCCGGGGCGGCGCCGGTCCCCGTCCGCGCCATAGCGTGATAGAGCCTATACTATTGTATAGCCGGCTTTCGCCAGCAACTGATTCGCCAACTGATCTAGCAGATCCATGAGGTTGGTAATATCACTCAGACCCAAAGAATAGGCTATTTCTCCATCAGACATCCCTGCACCAGTGCCACCACCGGCACTTCTGAGGCAGCAGTACAGGTCGATGGCAATTCTCAGAGCGTTCAACTTAGTCGGCGGATCCACAACCATGAGACATTCCTCCATTCAGTTGTATAGGAAAACAGAAAGCTCCGACGAGCAGTGTCCACCCAGCCTATGACAACTCAAGCCATAGGAGCGTGAAGGTCTCGTCGGCAGAAAGAGGGCTGGTGCATTCTGGAGAGAAGGGAGCGGGCGCACCGTCGGGCATCTTACTTCCCAAGGTGGTGCTTTGTCAAGCAACGCAAAAATCACCAAAAACGAGCAGCGTCGCGACAGTATTCGGCAGCCAAGAGTGGCTGACCAGACGACAAAGGCAGGTGGTGCGCGAGGATATGACGGGCGCGCTCAAACATAACGAGCGTTACCTGACTCATCGCCCGCTATTGCGTCCGGTTCGTGGTGCAATAGGCCATGCGGGGGTGGGGATTACTCCCCCCCCCCCCGCACGCAGCTATCCCCGGCCCGGCTACTGCGCCGCGGCGCGCCACGCCCCCCCCGCAGCCCGCGTCTCGCACACCTTGAAGTACTGATTCTGGCGCTCTTCCGCCAACGCGTCGCCAAACCGGCTGCTGAACCGGACGCCGCCCGGCGGGCACACCACGGCCAGCCGGATGCGATACTGCCGCAGCTTCTGCAGGATCGCGCCGGCCTCGCCGGAGCTGAGGTCGAAGAACGCCGGGGTCAGGTTGGACGCATAGAGCAGGACCGCCGCGACCTCGTCCGACATGCACGCCTCTACGATCCGCCCGACATCCTCGGCGCGCGCCAGGAAGGGCTGGTCCGGTTGGCCCGATGTCGTTTTCGCGGAACCCTCGATCGTCGGGCAGGTCTCCGACGCCGCCCACGATTTCCCCCTTGACCTGAAAGACCTAGTCTCGCAGGACATCATTGACGGTTTCGGCAATTCCCTTGCCCCCTGCTGGTTTGAAGGCAAACTGTCCTGCCTGCGCAATGACGTGGCGCAGAATGTGCTCTACTACAACAAGAAGTTGATGGGCGAATTTGGCTACACCGTGCCGACCACGTGGGAGGAGTATCAGGACTTGAGCGACCAGGTAGCCACGGATCACCCCGGCTATATCATGGGTGCTTTTGGCGACCAATGGAACTGGGCCGTCTATTTTTGGGCTTCCGGTTGCCCCATGAACGAGGTGATCTCCAACACCGAGGTGCGCATCAACCCCAACGATGTGCGCTGCGAGCGCGCCGCCAATCTGGTCGACCACATGATTGCCAACGGCACTATTGCCAAGTTGGACCCGTTTGACCCGGCTTTTGCGAAGATCGCCAATGACGACAAACTGCTCATGCTCATCGATGCCTCCTGGTTTGGCGAGTATATCTTTGGCGGCAAGCCGGACAGCCTCTACTACAAGACCGCGGAAGGACAACTGGGCACAGCCGCCCCCTTGAAATGGGCCGAGGATCCTGCGCCGATGACCGCCACCCACGGCGGTTCCGCGTGGACCGTCTCCCGCCACACCGCCAACCCCAATCTGGCCGTGGAGTTTGCCGTATTTGTCACCACCGCCGATGACTATCAAGCCACCGGTCCTACCTTCCCCGGTTACCTCCCGGTTGCCGATAAATGGGCCACGACCATTCAAAGCAACGCGTTGTACGCCAATGACCCTTACCCCGTGTTTAAGGACGCCATCCAGTACATCTCACCGCTGGATAGCCAGCCGCGCTACGACTGGGGCGCGACGACCGTCAAGTTCTTGAAAGAGGCCAACCAAAACGGCACCACACAGTTAGCCGCCTTGCAGCTCATCGCCGACGAGTTGAAACAGGTGGCCGAGGCCCAAGGGTACCAAGTCGTCACCGAGTAGTCCAGAAGGGCCTGCCGGATTGCCTCCATCCGGCAGGCCTTTTCCTATGAGGAGCAGGCAATGGCAGCAGGAACCAGTGAGCGCGCGACAAGGCTGCGCTCTCAAGCTCTTCCACGGACGCGTTCCAAAAGATGGCGCTGGGTGATTCCATTCTTATTTCTCTTGCCGTATCTTCTGGCCATGTTCCTTTTCAGCGTTGGCCCCGCGCTCTATGCCTTTTTGATCAGTTTTGCCGATTTTAGCCAGGGCAGGCCGCGCTATTTTGCCGCCGGGATCACCAACTACTTCACGGCATACGGCGCTTTTCGGTTTGACGAACTGTCGCGCAATATCGCTATTTTCTTGCTTGCCTCGGTACCGCTGGGGATCGTGCTGGTGGTGTTGCTCTCGCTGCTGCTGCATATTCGGCGGGGGTCGCTGGCTGCTCTCCTGCGGACGATCTACTTTATCCCGGGCGCGGTCACCGGCCCGGCGCTGGTGTTGTTGGCGATTTTCATGTTCGACCCCAACATCAGCCCGTTTCGCAGCTTATTGTTGCGGCTAGGCTACCAATCGATTAACGACGTGATCATCCCCCCCACCCTGCCCTGGTTATTCACCCTCGTCGGTTTCTTTGCCGGGTCGGGCATGTGGATAGCCATCTTCTACGGCGCTTACGAGGGCCTCTCGACTGAGGTGATGGAGGCCGCCACGATTGACGGCTGTAGCGCCTGGCAACAGGCCTGGTACATCAAGATTCCCCTCATTCGACCCTATATCATGTATATGTTGATTTTGGTGCTGGCCGGCAACGTGCAGCTTTTCGCCGAGCCGCAGTTGCTGGGCACGGCTGGCGGCAATGTGCCCAACCCCTGGTCGCCCAACCAGTTGGGCTACTATTTTGCCTTCAGACTGGGCAACTTTGGTGCGGCAGCCGCGATTTCGCTGATCATGCTGCTGACTGGTGTGGTGGCCGCCTACGCCGTGGTGCAGTGGACCAGCCTCTTCAAATCTGACTTGAGCTGAAAGATACACGCCATGATGAGTTCATCCATGACTTTTTCCGGCCGGGTACGCCGTTCGTTACAACACCTTGTCAACGACATCGGCTGGGGGGGCGTTGTGTTTTGGGCGACGACTTTGCTGCTCTTTGCGCTGTTTTTCGGCATACCGATGCTGTGGTTGCTCTTCGCCCCCTCCAAGAACGACCCGGAACTGCTCAACATGAACCCGTTGAGCTTTGGCTCGCTGGCGCGTTACGTGGAAGCCTTCAACAATTTGTTGGTGTTCAATAATGGGCAGGTGCTTACCTGGGCTTACAACTCGGTTTTCTATGTCTTTTTCTCCCTCGTTCTTAGCCTGGCGATTGCAGTTCCGGCGGGCTACATTCTGGCGATCGCCAGCTTTCCCGGGCGTAGCGCGGTGTTGTGGGCGACCCTCATCACCATGATGCTGCCCGGTTCGGCGCTCGTGCTGCCGCTCTTCTTGGAGATGAATCTCTTTCGGCTGGTCAACACCCCCTGGTCGGTCATATTTCCGGCTATCTTCTTCCCCTTTGGCGTCTACCTGACCTTTATCTACTACAGTACGAGCCTGCCCAAGGATGTCTTGGATGCGGCGCGCGTCGATGGCTGCAACGAATTTTCCCTGTTTCGTTTTGTCGGTCTGCCCTTAGCCAAACCACTGATGGGCCTCTTGGCTTTCATCGGCTTCAACAACAACTGGAACAACTACTTCGGCCCCTATGTCATGTTGAACGATGACAAGCTCTATAACTTGCCCGTGGGGATACAAGCGTTGATTACCGGCACGACCGCCCTACGGCCCACCTTTGGCACTGACCTCCCCTTTCACCGCGCCGAAGCCGCCCTGTCCGGGTTGATCATGGTGCTGCCGGTGGTCATTGTCTTCATCGTCTCGCAACGGTATGTCATCAGCGGGGCATTCACCGGCTCGATCAAGGGATAGCATTTCTTCTCGACGCCTTCCGCTTGATCGCGCCGCCACATGGTCCAGCGTGAGATCGTCGCCGCTCCCGCTAGACCATAAGCGATAGGCGTGAGCCGCTGGTTCGCCGCGCATGGCGAGCCGCCACTCCTCAGGGCCGTCCCCGGCCAGACGCGGATCGGCTGGAGGGTGAAGCTCCCGGCAGCCGGCGCAAGCGTCACGACAAGCCGCCCCGCATTCGGCAGCGCGGCGAAAATCCGATCTGCTTGATTGACAGCGGCGGCGCGCCCGCCTATAGTACACGGGAAAGTATATAGGAACGTGAACGCAGGATAGCCCTCCTCATTCAACCTCTGATGAAGTCGAAGGGGCTGCGCGTGCTTGCCAAAGTGCTCAGTTGCGCCATCATCGGTCTTGACGCCGAATTGGTCCAGGTGGAGGTAGACATCGCCACCGGGCTGGAGAAGGTCACGCTGGTCGGCCTGCCCGATGTGGCCGTGCGCGAGAGCAGCGAACGCGTGCGCGCGGCCATCACCAACAGCGGCTTCCTGTTCCCCAGCCACCGGCTCACCATCAACCTGGCCCCGGCCGACCTGCGCAAGGAAGGCCCCGCCTACGACTTGCCCATTGCGGTAGGCATCCTGGCGGCCACGCGCCAGGTGCAGGACCCGCTGGACG
>CAYJQA010000020.1:523-21029 GCA_964372065.1 uncultured Litorilinea sp. | reverse complement strand
TGCGGTTGGGCGTGCCGGTGGATCTGGAGCGCTCCAAGATCAAAGCCGGCCACCTCGAGTTGGATTCCGCCCCTTTCTACCTGAACCCCTGCATCGAAGGCATCTTGGATCTGGTGGCGGATCAGGCCGCCGACAAGGGCATCGAGTTGGCCTACGACGTGGACGACCCCATGCCGACCTCCTTCGAAGGCGACGCCACCCGCCTGCGCCAAATCTTGATCAACCTGGTCGGTAACGCCGTCAAGTTCACCAGCAGCGGTGAGGTCGTGGTCTTGGTGCGGGGCGAACCTGTGGAAGACCGCTGGCGACTTCACTTCATCGTGCGCGATACCGGCATCGGTATTGCCGAGCGCAACATCGACCACCTCTTCCAAGCGTTTTCGCAGGTCGACCCTTCCATCAGCCGGCGCTATGGCGGCACCGGCTTAGGTCTCGCCATTAGCCGGGCGCTCTGTGAGCTGATGGGCGGCGAATTGTGGGTCGAAAGCACGGTCGACGTCGGTTCCAGCTTCCACTTCACCATCATGGTGAAAGCCGGCTCGCCCACCGAAGAGGCATACAGCGGCGGCCATTCCGGTCTGGCCGGCAAGCGCGTCGTCGTGGTCACCGGCCACCCCACCACGCGTACCTTCCTGGCGCGGCAACTGCGGCGCTGGCAGATGGAGCCCGTTCTCGCACCCGACGCAGGCGCAGCCCTGGCCGCGCTGGCGGACGCGCCGCCGGTTGACCTGGCCTTGCTGGATGCCGCGTTGACGACGCCGGACGGTGACCGGCTCATGGAAGCCTTGCGCCGTCACCCCAGCTTCGCCACCCAACCGCTGCTGGCGTACTCGCCGGCGCGCAGGTCGCCCGACACGCCTGAACGTGCTCGTCTCGCGCCGCTGACCGTCATCCACAAGCCGGTCAAGGTCGCTCATCTCTTCAACGCGCTCGTCGCCGCCCTTGCACCGCAGGCAGTTGCCGCCGGGGCCGCCGCGTCCCCCTTCAACAGCGGTGCGCCCACCCTGGCACAACCGATCCGTATCCTGCTGGCCGAAGACAACCTGGCGAACCAAAAGGTCGCCTTGCTCATCTTGCGCCGGCTGGGCTACCAGGCCGATGTCGCGACCAATGGCATCGAGGCCGTCGCCGCCGTCCAAGGCCAACCCTATGATTTGGTCCTGATGGATGTGCAAATGCCTGAGATGGATGGCCTGGACGCCACGCGCGCCATCCGCGCCAGCCTGCCGCCGGAGCGCCAACCCATGATCGTTGCCATGACCGCCGATGCCCTCGCCGAGACGCGGCAGGCATGCCTGGATGCCGGTATGGACGGCTACATTAGCAAGCCCGTCAACCTGGCCGAACTGGTGCAGACACTCCAAGAATGCCAGAGTCGTGTCCCGCGATCGGCAAAGACGTAGTTGCGCCGGCGCGCACGGGCAAAGGGACCCCGCCGAGTGCAGTCCGTCCCGCTGACAATCGCTGCGCGTCGTCAATGCCCCAGCCGCCACGGTGTAGATGTAGAGTGTCCCTGCCGCTGTCGGGGTAAGAGGATGTGCGCGCCCCAGACAGCCCTGCTGCCGGGGGGGTTTATTTGGGGGGCCCCCCCCCACACCCCCCGGGGGGGGGGGTGGGGGGGGGGGGGGCGCCCCCCCCCCCGGCGTCTATCCATTAGTTCGGGTCGTACTTGCAGCGCTGCCCGTCGATCCCGTTGAAATAGATGCACAGCACCACATAGGCGGGCCGGAAGCGCAACTCGTCAATCTGGCTCGGCTCCATGATTGCCCACCAATACTGCTCCTCATCCTTCGCGTTGCCGTCGTCCGTCCAGTCCAAATTCGGCATGGTCAGCAGGTTCATCAGCCCGATCCAGGGCTGCCAGTTCAAGCGCGCATACTCATACGCCCGCTTGAGATAATCCGCCTGCACCATATCGGTGATGCCCGCGTCGGCCCCATGCCACTTGTACGACGCGTTCACCGGGTCAAAGGTCCAGCCGAACTCCAGCAGCACGATGCGCTTGGCCGAGTCGTTGTAGCGCACCATAATGGCGCGGATGTCTTCCACATGGCGGAAGGCAAAGAAGCGATAGCCGCCGTACTGCGGATTGGACGCGGCGTCCGCCGGGTCCAGTTCCGGCGGCGCGGCGAAGCCGGCCCCGTGCACGCCCAGCATGTCGAAGTAGCCGTTGCTGTTGCCGCCCATCGCCTGATACATGCCGTCATAGAAGATGTCGTCCGGCATGGCGATCTCGTTGTTGTCGCCGGTAGGCGCCATGCCCGCGCTGATCACGATGGCGTTCGGGTTCGCCCGTTTGATCGCCGCGTAGGCCTTGCCCAAGAACGCGGCGTACTCCGCCGGGTTGGGCCGGTTGCCGCCCCACTCGCGCCCCAGATTCGGCTCATTCCAGATCTGATACGCCTGGATACACCCGACCGCCTGCGGCGTGCAGTTGTAGCGGCTCGCCACCGCAAAGGCGAAATTGGCGAACAGGTCGCCGTTTCCCGGCGGCTGGCCCGGCCAGAAGTTGGCCTTGTCCGGGTCCGAACTGAGGCGGGCCAACAGCTTGAGGTTGGCCCCGTTGACGTGCGTCACCACCCGGTCGGCAATCGACCAATCAAACTGGCCTTGGCCCGCGCCCTCGATCGTCTCCCAGGCGAAGGTCTGTTTGACCCAGCGGAAATCCGCTTCCTTCATCAGATTCAGGTCGCGGTCGGCGATCTCCGGCCGCCACCACAGAAACGCTTGCCCGCCAAAGTCCGGGCTGGTCATCGTGGCGGGCAGATAGTTGCCGCTGCCGGCCACCGGCTGTTGCGCGGCGGGCTGGTCCGTGGCCGGGGCCGGCGTCGCACCGGCGGGGGCAGGCGATTCAGCCGCCACGTCCTCCGTCTCCAGCATCACAAACTCTGCCGCCACCCAGCCGACCTCGCGCCCTTCCTGACCGATCTGGATCCACGCGCCGTCCTGGCTCCGCCCGATAATGTCGAAGCGTTGGCCTTCCGTCACCGTATTGACCACCTGCCCGTCGGCGCTGGGCGAACTGCGCACGTTCAGGATGCTCGCGTTGATCACCGCCACCGTCTTGGCTGTGGGGGCCGGGGCGGGTGTCGGGGCGTCCGCGCCCGGTGAGCTTGTGGTGGGCGCGGACGCGCCTGGTTGGGCCGCGTCCTGAGGGCTGGGCGTCGGCGTGGCGGGCGACGCGCTTGCGGCCGCGTCCACGGCAGGCGTCTTGGTGGGCGTCGGCGTTGGTTCCGCCCGGCTGCGCCCACAGCCCGCCGCCATCAACGCGGTCAGCAGTACTACGATCCAGATTCGCCAAGTTCCTCGCAGCATAGACGTGCAGTTCCTCTCCTGTTGCAGTGGGCCGATCGCCCCTTACTTCCCCATGCCCCGCAGCGCGTCATAGACGGGCAGAGGCGTATAGTCGTTACGCACGATGCCCCACTGTGCCTTCTCCGTGCCGTCGGCGACCACGCGGAAATTGAGATTCCACAAGAAGGCCGGACCCACCCAACCCCAATCGCGCATCAGCGTATAGGCTTCCACCGTCCACGCGGCCTGCTCGTCGAACGAGTTGTCGTTGGCATAGGCGTAGCGCGGGTCGAACGCGCCGCCCGCGGCCCAGCCGAACTCGGTCGGCCAGACGCGCTTCTCGGCGTCGCCATAGACTACCATGATATTGCGGTAGCCTTCCATGGTGCTGCGGAAGCTCCACGAATGATGCGGCGTGTCGCACGCGCCGTTGAAGCTGTTGCCCGTCCCTTGGATGACGCCGCACGCCTCTTCCCAGCGCACTGTGGCCGGGACGTTGTAGCCGCTGGGGTGCGCGCCGATGCCGTCGGCATAGTCCTTCAGCCCGTTCTGGTACATCCCCTCCAGATAGGCGAAGTCGTCCATGGCAAACGGCGGGTTGGACCCGGCTGGGGTCAGCGCGCCGCTGATTACCAGCATCTGCGGGCAGGCCGCCTTGATGGCGGCATAGGCCGGGCGCAGCAGATTCATGTACTCCGCCGGGTCCAGCGGGCGGTTGCCCCACTCATAGTGTAGGTTTTGCTCGTTCCAAATCTCAATCGCCTTGAGCGACGTGCCGCAGAACTCACCGGCCATGCCGCCCACAAACGCGGCGTAGGTGGCGGGGTCCGCGGGCGGACCGCCGACGCTGCCGTCAAAGCTCGGCTCGCGCGCCCAGTCCGGCGCGTTCACCACGCTAAAGAGCACGCTGATGCCGCGATTGCCCGCCTCGTTGACAATACCGCCCAGTTCGCCATAGCCCACCGGGCCGGCTGCGGGCTGGAACAGCTTCCACTGCACCTGCTGCTTGACCCAGTTGAAGCCCATGTTGCTGACCGAGGTGAGCGCATTGCCCGCCTCGCCCGCCAGCATATGCGCCTGCACACCATAGCCGAAATACCCGCTGCCCGCAGGCGGCGGCGCGCCCACCACCGGCGGGCTGACTGCGGCCGCGGCGGCCTGCGGTGACGGCGTCGGCTCCACAGGCAGTTCTTCCGGGGTCAGCTTCACAATGTCCGCCGCCGGGCCAATCACCGTCGTCAACGACGCAAAGACCCAGGCGCTCTCCACGCCCGCCATCTCTACGCGATACCAGTCGCCCGCAGGCGTTGCGCCCGTGATCACGAGCGCCGTGCCCCCGTTCACGCTCCCGACGACGGGGAAGTTGGTGCTAGGCCCCCCGCGCACGTTCATGCGCGCCGGCTGCGTCACCGCGGTGGGGACGTCCGGCTGCGTCGCCGCGACCGTCGCCGTCGTCGTGGGCGCGATGGTCGGCGTCGCCGCGACCGCGGTCGGCGTGAGAATGGCTTGCGGCGTCACGTTCGGGGCAGGCGTCGGCGTCGGCAGCAGCACCAGGGCCACCGGCGCGGTCGCCGTAGCCGCCACCGTAACGGTCACTTCAGCCTTCGGCGTGACCACCACCGTCGGGGCAACCTCAACGGTCGGCGTCACGCTCTTGGTGGCGGTGGCGTCAGGGGAGATCATCCCCAGGATGCCGATCCGCGGCGCAGCCACCGACGATTCCTCCACCGATTCCCGCTCCGGTGTGGGAGTCGGTGTGGTCGCCGCGCCGGCGGCGGTCGTCACAAACTCCGCCGCCACCCAGCCGGTTCCCACCCCGGCCCCTTAGACTTGCAGCCAGTCGCCATCTGCGCTGGTCGCCAGGATGGTCACTGCCGTCTGCGGGTCCAGCTTGGCGACAATCGGCGCGTCGGCGCGAGGCTCACTTCGCATGTTCAGACGGGTATCTTCCGTATTCACCACCCCGGTTGTCGCGCCGCTCTGCGCCCACAAAGGCGCGGTCAGCGTGCCCAACCCGACCGTCACCAGACAGGCCAATGCCAGCCCGGTCAGCCGCCATGTTGTCCACCGTCGCACGGTCGGCAACTGATTCATGCGTTACTCCTTGATTGCTTCGTTGGGCAGACCGGCCCCAACGTGGGATAACCCCGCGCGGCGGTCGCCATCAAGACGCCGACTAGGGCAACATGATCGTCGCCCTAGTCGGCAAGTACAGCTATGTACTAATCTGGTGAACTATCGCAAGGTGCAGTCATGTGCAACGGCACGCGACCCGCGCGCGACTGGCTGTGCGCCTACTTAGCCATCCCCTTCAGCGCATTATAGGCCGGCAGCGGCTCCCAGCTGGGGCCGACAATGCCCCACTGCGCCTTCTCCGTGCCGTTGGACACAACCCGGAAGTTGAGGTTCCACAAGATCGCCGGGCCGACCCAGCCCCACGCCTTCATCATCTGATACGCCTCGACCGTCCACGCCGCCTGTTCTTCCAGCGAATTGTCGTTGGCATAGGCATACCGGTTATCGAATGCGCCGCCCGCGGCCCAACCAAACTCGGTCGGCCACACCTTCTTGTTCGACGCGCCATAGACATTCATCACGTTGCGATAGCCTTCCATGGTGCTGCGGAAGCTCCAGGAATGGTGCGGCGAATCGCAGGCGCCGTTGAACGAGTTGCCCGAAACCTGGATGGCGGCACACGCCCCCTCCCAGGTGACGCTAGGCGGCACATTGTAGCCGCTGGGGTGTGCGCCCACGCCGTCCATGTAGTTGTTCACCCCGGCCTTGAACATCTCTTCCAGATAGGAGAGATCGTCCATGGCATAGGGCGGGTTGCTGCCTGCCGGCGTCAGCGCGCCGCTAATCACGTACATGGAAGGGCAGGCGGCCTTGATCGCGGCATAGGCCGGCGCGAGCAGTGCGACATACTCGCCCGCATTCAGCGGCTTGTTGCCCCACTCATAGTGGAGATTCTGCTCGTTCCAGACCTCAATCGCCTTGAGCGCCGAGCCACAATAATGCCCGGCCATGGCCCCCACGAAATTGGCATAGGTTTGCGGGTCTTGCGGCGGGCCGCCCACGCTCCCGTCAAAGCCCGGTTCGCGTGCCCATGCCGGCGCGTTCACCACGCTAAACAAGACGTTGATGCCCGCACCGTTGGCCGCGCTGACAATCCCGTCCGCC
The DNA here is from genome assembly GCA_964372065.1 of uncultured Litorilinea sp. Classification (GTDB taxonomy): domain Bacteria; phylum Chloroflexota; class Anaerolineae; order Caldilineales; family Caldilineaceae; genus QEUY01. Next base: position 14,555 of record CAYJQA010000020.1, on the reverse strand, counting down.
GCACCGAAGTCTATGCTTCCCTGGGAACTCTCAAAGACGCGCCACTCAATCTGCTGCTTGACCCAGTTGAAGCCCATGCCATTGATCATCGCCATGACCTGGCCGGCCTGGTCGTTGTGCACCATGTGCGCCTGGACGCCATAGCCGAAGTCGCCGCCGCCGGTCGGCGCGGGGCCGGCCACAATGGGCGCGGACGGCGCAGATGACCCGGCCGTTGCCGCGGGCGCTTCGGGAATATCCTCGGCCACGGCAATCGCGTTCACTTCGCCGTTGGTTGTCACCAACTGGCCGATGACCCACGCCTTACTGCCGCCCATGTCGATCTGCCACCATGCGCCGTCCGGGCTTTTGCCGGTAATCGCGTAGGGTTGCCCCGGCGCAAGCTGGCCCACCACGGCGTAGCCCGTGCCCGGCCCTTCACGCAGATTGACGACCTGACCGCTGCTCAGGGTGATGCCGTCCACCAGGGCCGCCGCGGCCTGTGCCTGCGGCGACGCGGCCGGGTCGGCGGCGACTGCTGCGGCCGGATCGGTCGCGCCTGCCGGCGCTGCCTCGGCGGCTACGGCCGGCGGTTCCACGGCTTTCGCCGCCTGCGCCGATCCGGCCACGTCGATCTGTGTCGTCACCGGCGCGCCCAACGCCTGGCCCGCGCTGTTCACCACCGCGACATCGACGCGCAGGCTGGAGCCGTTGCCGTTGACCACCACTTGCGGGTTATCCACCGGGCGCACTTCCTGCGCCAACATGGCCCCGTCTTGCCCGTACATGGTGTAGACGACGGAAAGCTGCGTGGGGACGCCGTTCAGGTCGCCGCCCTGTTGGAATTGCAGCAGCACATTCCACAGCGCCGGGTCCATGTCGGCGCTGGCCGCGGCTTCCAAAGAAACGTTGCGGACGTTGAAACGCTGCAAGAGCTTCAGCTTGTGCGCGATGCTGCCCGCCGTCTCCAAATAGACGGTCCGCTCAAAACCCTGGTCGTCCAGATAGTTGAACCAGTAAAGACCCAACGACTCGTCCCAGGTCACTTGGCTCAACAAGCGGGGATTCTGGAGCGTCAGCGCGATCTGCTGGCCGTCGCCCACGCCCTGCGCGTTGATCTGGCCCAACAGCGGGCGCAGGGCTTCTTGATAACCCTTGAGCAATAGATAGTTGCCGCTGCGCTCCACCGACTGGCCGGGGAACTCGATCTGGAGCTTGCGCCGCTCCACCTGATTCGTCGCCCAGTTCAGGAGCGCGTCCATCTCGCCGCTGGCTTGATAGGCGCGCGGATCCACCGGCGCGGCCACGATCAGCCGGTCCACGACCGCGCCCAGCCCCGCCCAGTCGTACCCCTGCGAATCCCAAGTGTCGGCGGAAATCTGGCGCGGCGACTCCACGCGCACGGCCAACGTCTTGTTGCTGGCGTGCAGCCGTTCCGCCAGCTTGGCGATCAGGTGGACAAAATCGGCGCGCGAGCTTGGCACCGCATCCACCCCGCGATAGTCGATGATCACGCCGGGATAGCCGTTCTGCACGATCGTCTGCTCGACCGCGGCCACCTGGTTTTCCTGCAAGCCGGGGTCAATCAACAGATTGTTGATGAGGTCGGTGCGGATCACTTCACCGTCCCAGTTGCGGACGATGGGCAGCGTGTTGCCGCTGTTCACCGGGGCCGTGCCTTCCAATGCGCCGTCCCCGCGCAGATAAAGACCGGCCTTGGCCTCGTTGGTCACGACTGCGCCCTGCGGCAGCGTCCCTTGCAGCCCCAAATCGGCCGTCACCGCGGGCACCGCGGGCGTGGTCTGCATAACCATGAAACTGGGCGGGACGAATTCCAGCCGCGACTCAATCACGTCGTTGCCGGCCAATACCGTGCTGGGGATATGCACCCACGCCGTGCCGTCCCACGCATAGACGCCCAGCGTCTCGTAGGGCAGGCTGTCGTTCGGGATGGGGATGGTCAAAATCGCCTGGCCCGGCTCGTCGCCGACCAGCTCCACGTCATAGAACGGGCTTTTGGGGATGAGGTAGTCCGGCATATTGCGCGCCGCATCATAGAGATCGCGCCCGGCTTGCCCCTCGATGAACTCGGCGCGCGGCGTGCTGGAGATCGTCGCCATAAACGCGGTGCGTACTCCCTCGGCTGGGAAGTTGACGACTGTCCCGTCCGCATCGCTGATCGCGCCGCCCGCCGAAGAAATTCGCGTGTAGGTGAACGCTTGCAGGCGATCCAACAGGTTGATCGGCGGCAATAGCAGCGCCAGCACCACCAGGACGGGCAGCACCACCAGGGTGATGATCCAGCCTGCCGGCCCTTCTAGCGCTCTTGTCGCCCCCGACCACACCGGCGGACGCGTCCCAAACCGGGAATTCTGCATAGGATATTGACTCCTTGACGAAAGCCTTGGCTGCACCACAGGCCGAAAATCTCGACCGCGTGTAGACAAATTAACAGTTTAGCATAGCGCCGGGGTGCGACAAAAATCACCTGATCCAGGGACGCCGGGTGGCGTGCGGTTAGCCGCTTGTGCTAGCCCCATGCTATCATAGATCGCCTATGGAACGCCCTACCGCGGGACCCATGCAACGCCGTTCGCAACTTTGGTTGCAACTCACCCTGATTATCGGCTTCACCTTTTGCCTGATCCTGGGGGTCGGCGCATTGGCCGCGCTCTATCTGGTACAGGCCGAGCCGGCGACGTCCGACGCGACCGCGTTCCCCGGTTTTCGCCCCGGCGCGATCGCGCCCCACCATGCGCTGTTGCAGCTTACAGGCGACCCCGCGGCCCCGTTGGCCGGTCAAGCCATCCAGGCCGGCGAGCTCGACCTGGCCGCCGCGGCCGCGACCTTTGCCGTCGAGTTGACCGATCGCGAACGTCTCACGGCCTGGCTCCAACTGGGCCGCCGCTATCTCGCCGCCGCGGAGACCGCCGCCGCCGCGACCGGCTTCCACAACGCCCGGATTGTGGCCGTGACCGGCTTTGGCCTCGCCACTGCCGAACGCAGCCAGGCGCTCATCCAGATCGCCGAAGGGCTGCTCCAGACCGGCGACACCGCCGCCGCGCTCGACGCCGCGCAGCAAGTGCGTATCCTGGCGGAACAGACGCCCGATCTGCTGCCCGCCCAACGGATGCAGATTGTCGATGCGCTGCGCCCGGTAGCCCGGGAGATCGGCGACGAGACGCTCACCACGGCCCTCGACCTCTTGGCCCGCAATCCCTACCTTACCCCCACCGGCATCCTGTTGGCCGACCGCTGGCTGACATTGGGCGCACCTATCGCCGCCGACCCGGCACAGGACAACGCCTTCGCGCTGCGCCGCCAAGCGGCTCGCGGTCTGGCCGACCGCTTCGCGGCGGGCGCGACCGACTATGAACCCGAACGCCAGACCCTGGCCGCCGCGCTCCTGGCCGAAGACCAGGCCCGCGCCGCCGCCTTCCAGGCACGGCTCAACGCCGGGCTGCCCTTGGCCGGGCAGTTCACCCTGCTCCAAGAGCGGCGCGCCTGGCTGGGTCTCAAACTCCGCATCGCGTCCGGCGGCTTTGGCTTCGCCCTCATGCCGGAGTGGGAAGCCCAGTCCACGACCATCCGCCAGGAGTTGGCCGCTGCGACCAGCAATGTCGTCAACGTGGTCGAAGCCATCATCCAGGCCGAAACCGACCCGATCGCCCAGGCGACTTTGCGGACCCAGGCGCAGCTGTGGCTGGCGCAGCAGGCCGAGTTCGGCCTCTATCCCGACCGCACGCCTGCCGACATCGGCAACCAGTTGCGCTTCGCCCAGGCCGAGTTGCTGCGCTTGGGCAGCCCGCCGGCCCTGCCCGTGCTCTACTCCGCAGAGGCGACGCCGCCCGGTTTCCGCTTTGGATCCCCCGCGGCGCTGCAGTAGCGACGGCGATCGCAATTGTCAAGAACTATACGCCCCACCTGCCCCGATCGGTTACGCCAGCCTCACCGGAGCCGCACCGCATGAGCGACCTCGACAACCTTACCGGCGCGCAGCTCCAGGACCGCGCCGCACTCTGGCCGCGCGCCGCCGCGTGGCGCGCTCGTTGGACGAATGCACCGACACCCCCGAACCTGCCGCCGCTGCCGGACGATTTCTTGCCCATCTTGACGCTGCCCGCCGAGTTGCTCGCCCTGGGCCGGCTCGCCGTGGCCCTCACCGCCCCCGACACCCATGTGTACCCACAGGTTCGCTGCGCCCCGGTCGCCTACGGTCATGCACCCGGGGCGGCGCTGGCCTATGTGGACCCGCGCCAGATGCGCCGCCACGGGCCGGACGCCGCCCAGGACGCCGCTATCACAATAGAACTGGACGCCGCGGCCAACCCAGACGATCACCCTACGTTCACCCTGCTATCGCTCATCACGCTGTTATGGGGCCTCATCGGCTACCCCTATGAGCCGGCGGAGGTCGTCCGGCCGCGCGTGGCGGACGACCTGGACCGCTGCGCGGCGACCACGCCCACGCCGGACAACCCGGCCAAACAGTTGGCCCTGACGCTGCACGAGCGCGTTCCCATCTTCTGGGGCGACAGCCTGGCAGCGCACGTTGCCGCCGCATGGGCCGTGCGCTTTCAGTGGTATGCCGAACGCGCCGCCTTCAGCCTGGCCACGCCCGAACTGGTGCGCGGCCACCTGCTCGCCCGCTTCCCGCGCTACTGGCCCAACACGGCCCACTTTATCCATCTGCAGACGGTCGCGCCGGACGAACTCGCCACGCAGGCCACCAGCATCTTGGCCCGGCGGCGCTTCCCTACGACCGCCCTCGCCGCGCCCACCGTGGACCTGGACGCCATCCTCTACTGGCTGGAATTCGGCGAGTGGCTGGCCCTCTACAGCGCCCACCTCAACAACGTGGACCCCGCGGACCGTGTTCCGCACACCATCCTGTTTTCGCCATGACAAATGTCCCGACCGGCCGGATCGTCACCCAATCGTAGGCCGGGCCGGCCGAAATTGGTTTGACATCCCCCGCCGCCGACGGTATACTGAGGTTAACCTGTTGTTAACGACTTCACCCATTCAGCACGCACCGTCTGATCGTTTGCAAGTCTCGCGGTCGTCATGGTGGTAAGCCCGTAGTACAGGTGATTAGCCCAATGAAGCGAGCCGTTGTCAAGGCACCCCAACATAGCTGTACCCACTTGGAACACTCAGGACGCGCGTGCGCCTGAGTGTTTTCGTTTCTAGCCTTCCACATCGCTCCCAAGCCCGGCCGTTCCGGTTGAATGTCTGATGCTTTTACCGCAGTACCCTTAACCCAGAAAGGACATGAACGATGGACTCGGCAGCCAGTCGCATTATCAAGGCCCACCAATATGCACGCGAACGCGATACCCGTGTGCGCGTGCATCGGTTCGAAGTCGAGTTGCACGGTGAACATGCCAACCATACAGTCGCATATGATAACGGCTCGTGGACTTGCGATTGCGAAGAAGCGCAGTTGCGCGGCGTCTGCGCGCACATCATGGCGATGGAGGAGATCCTGGGTGATTCCGTTGAACCTGCGGTCATCGGCGCCCAGGTCAGTTAACCCGCGCTAACTACCGCATCTTCGGCGGCCATCGCCGGCCCGCTGCGGCGGGCATTTCACCCACACCTACCAGTGCCTAACCGGGGCGGCTCATAAGTCGCCCCGGTCCCATTCGCAGCCCTCGATTGCCGCGTGCCGGCGCGCGTCTTTTCTCGCACGCTCCGGTTGTGCTATCCTTGCGCCAATGATCCAGGCGCGCGGCAAGTCCAAGCATGAGGCATCGAACCCGGTGTGAAGCGTACCCTACAACTGCTGATCGGGGTGGCCGTCAGCGCCTTCTTCATTTACCTCACGGTTCCCAGCCTGCATCTGCCCGATGTCATGCAGGCAATCCGCACCGCTAACTACTGGTGGATCCTGCCGGGCATCGCCGTCTACTTTGTCGGTCTGTGGGCCAGGGCGTGGCGTTGGCACTATACGCTGCGCCATCTCAAGCCCGTCCCCGTGGCGTCGCTCTACCCGTTGGTCTGCATCGGCTATTTCGGCAACAACGTCTACCCGTTCCGCGCCGGTGAGGTGCTCCGCTCTTATGTCCTCAAGCGCCGCCACGACATCGCCATCACCTCCAGCTTGGCGACCGTGATCATCGAGCGCGTCTTCGACGGGTTGGTCATGCTGGTCTTTGTCTTTCTCGCCCTGCCCTTTGCGCCCATGCCGGAGCAGTATCGCTCGCTGGTGATGCTGCTGACCACACTCATGCTGGCAGCCACCGCCCTCTTTGTGTGGATGGCCGTCAAACCGTGCTGGATGGCGCGGGTTTACACTTGGTTCGCCGACCGTCTCTTGCCCCAGCGCATCCGCACCCGCACCGACGACATCTACACGCGCTTCATGGCCGGGCTGGCCAGCATGGGCCGCGGCCGCGACATCCTCCTGATCTTCGCCACCAGCGTCGTCATCTGGCTGCTGGAGACGGTCAAATACTGGTTTGTCATGCACGCTTTTGACTTCCAGGTCGGCTTCATCGTTCTCATGTTGATGAACGGCTTGGTCAATCTGGCGACCACCCTGCCCTCTGCGCCCGGCTATATCGGCACGTTCGACACGCCGGGCATCGAGACGCTGGCCGCGTTCGGCGTCGAGCGCAACCTGGCCGCCTCGTATACGTTTACCCTACACGCCGCGCTGTGGCTGCCGGTCACCGCGGTCGGCGCTTACTATTTCTGGCGTGAACACCTGCGTTGGAATGACTTCTCCCAGGCGCAGCGCCAAGTTGCCTTAGCCGAGGAGCCTACCCCATGAAAACCATCGCCGTCGCCGGGACCGGGTATGTCGGTCTCACCACCGGCACCTGCTTTGCCGACCTGGGCAATCGGGTCATCTGCATCGACATCAGCCACGAAAAGATCGAGATGCTGCGCAACGGCCAGACGCCCATCTATGAGCCGGGCCTCAGCGAAATGATCCAGCGCAACGTCAAGGCGGGCCGTCTCTCGTTCACCACCGATTATGCCGAGGCGATCAAAGACGCCGAATACGTCTTTATTTGCGTCGGCACGCCCAGCGGCGTGGACGGCGAAGCCGACCTGCGCTATGTGCGCATGGCCGCCGAATCCATCGCCCAGACCATGACCCATTCGCTGATCGTGGTCAACAAGAGCACGGTTCCGGTGGGTACGGGCGATTGGGTTGCCGACATCGTCACCCGCAGCCAACCCAAGCCCATCACCTTTGACGTGGTGAGCTGCCCCGAGTTCATGCGTGAAGGTTCCGCCATCTACGACTTCATGAACCCGGACCGCGTCGTGCTCGGCTCCAAGAACCGCGACGCCGCCGAGAAGGTCGCCCAATTGCACTTGCCCCTGCGCACGCGCATTGTGATCACCGACCTGCGTACCGCCGAGATGATCAAGTACGCCAGCAATGCCTTCCTGGCGACCAAGATCAGCTTTATCAACGAGATCGCAGCCATCTGCGAGCGCCTGGGGGCCGACGTCCACGAGGTCGCCATCGGCATGGGCTACGACAAGCGCATCGGCCCGCACTTCCTCAACGCCGGGCTGGGCTATGGCGGCAGTTGCTTCCCCAAAGACGTCAAGGCGCTGGAACACATGGCGCTGGTACAAGGCTCGCACCCGGCGCTGCTGCGCGCCGTCATGGACATCAACCGCGACGCCCGGCGTTGGGCAGTCTTCAACCTGCGCGGGCTGCTCGGCGGCAACCTCAACCGTCGCAAAATCGGTATACTCGGCCTGGCCTTCAAGCCCAACACCGACGACATTCGCGACGCGCCCGGTCTGGAGATCGCCCGTATGCTCCAATACGAAGGGTCGCTCGTCTCCGCCTATGACCCGGTGGCCATGACCAACGCCGCCCGCGAGAACCCCGACCTGCGGCTGGTGGAGACGCCCTACGAGCTTGCCGACGGCGCCGACGCCCTGGTCATCTGCACCGAATGGAACGAGTTCAAACAACTCGACCTGGCGCGCATCAAGAAATCCATGGCCCAGCCCATCATCGTGGACGGCCGCAACATCTACGAGCCGTCCTATATGGAGGACCTGGGCTTCACCTATCGCGGCGTCGGCCGCGGCCAGGCTTTTGTCAATGGCGCCTGATCACGTGGTCTCTACGCAACTGGATAATGGCTTGCAGGTCATCTTGCGCGAAAGTCATGTCGCGCCGGTGGCCTGCTTCTGGATCTTCTACCGCGTCGGCAGCCGCAACGAGTTGCCCGGCCAAACCGGGATCAGCCACTGGGTTGAGCACATGCTCTTTAAGGGCACGCCCCGCTTTCCGCGCGGCGAGTTTGACCGCGCCATCGCCCGCGCCGGCGGTATGAGCAACGGCATGACCTCGCAAGACTGGACCACCTACTTTGAGACGCTCCCCGCCGAGCGCATCGACCTGGCGCTCCAGTTTGAGAGCGACCGCATGGTCAACACCGGCTTCGACGCCCTCGAAGTGGACGCCGAGCGCACGGTCATCCTGTCTGAGCGCGAAGGGTCGGAGAACAGCTACTTCTATCTACTCAGCGAGGAAGTCCAGGCCGCCGCCTACCGCTTGCACAGCTACGGGCAGCCCATCATCGGCTGGCGTTCCGACCTGCTGGGCCTGACGCGCGACGAGCTACAGGCGCACTATCGCACCTACTACGCACCCAACAACGCGGTCGCCGTTATGGTGGGCGACTTCGACCCCGCGGCTATGACCGCGCGCCTCAACGACGTCTTTGGCAGCCTGCCCGCCGGTCCGCCGCCCCCGCCCGTCCGCCTGCAGGAGCCGCCTCAACTGGCCGAGCGCCGCGTCCGCCTGCACGGTCAGGACCATACCGCCTATCTGCTCCAGGTCTTCCATGGCGTCGCCGCCGGCCATCCCGATTTCTTCCCGCTGATCGTACTGGACGCCGTCTTGGGCGGAGCCAAAGGCTTGGGCATCTTCGGCGGTGGGGGCAACAACCGCAGCAATCGCCTCTACCGCGCGCTGGTGGATACCGAACTCGCGGTCGGTGTGGGCAGCGGCTTCCGCCCCAGCCTCGACCCTGATCTCTTCAACTTTTATGTCACGCTGGCCCCCGGCATCAGCCATCAGCAGATCGAAGACGTCCTCTGGGCCGAGTATCACAAGATTCAGACCGAAGGCGTGCGTCCCGCCGAGTTGGTGAAGGCCATCAAACAGACCAAGGCCCAGTTCGCCTACAGCAGCGAGAGCGTCACGTACCAGGGCTATTGGCTAGGCTTCAGCCAACTGGTCACCAGCCTCGACTGGCTGGACACCTGGCTCGACCACCTCAGCGCCGTCACGGTGGCCGATGTGCAGCGCGTCGCCCAGACCTATTTCACCCCTGACCGCCAGACCGTGGGCTGGTATCTCCCGGAAGACGGTGACGCATGAAGCCCAACGCCATGCCCGGCCCCGACGACATCACGCGCGTCGTTCTCGATAACGGCCTGGTTCTGCTCGTGCGCGAGAATCACGCCGCGCCCGTTGTCGTGCTCGAAGGCCAGTTCCCGGGCGGCGCCGTCCACGAACCCGCGGACAAGGCCGGTCTGGCCGGCTTTGTCGCCGCCATGCTGACGCGCGGCAGCGCCGCGTATGACTTCGACGCCTTCAACGAGACCATCGAGGGCGTGGGCGCGCACTTGGGTGCCGGGGCCACCGACCACGCCACCGCGGTCAGCGGCACGAGCCTCAGCGAGGACTTCCCCACGCTCCTGCAAGTCCTCGCCGATGCGGTACAGCGCCCCACCTTTCCGGAGGCGCATCTGCCGCGCGTTCGCAACCAGAAGCTGGTGCAGATTCAAGAGCGCGACGAAGACACCGAAAGCATGGCTATGCTCCGGTTCAACGCCGCCATCTTTGGCGACCATCCCTATGGACGGTCGAGCCTGGGTTATGCCAACACCGTGCCCGCCATCACCCGCGCCGACCTGCTGGCCTTCCACCAAACCCGCTATACCCCGCAGGGCGCGGTGCTGTCCATTGTGGGCGACGTGAGCACGGATGCGGTGGTGGCCGAGGTGGCGCGCCAGTGGCGCGACTGGCAGGGGCCGCCGCCCGACCGCGGCATCCCGCCCTTTGCCGCGCCGACCGCGGCATACACGCAGCGGCTTGACCTGCCCGGCAAGACCCAAGCCGACCTGGTCGTGGGCGGCCTAGCCGTCGCCCGCAGTCACCCCGACTTCTTCGCCATCCGCGTCGCCAACACCATTCTGGGACGCTTCGGCATGATGGGTCGTTTGGGTGACGTAGTGCGCGAGGAAATGGGCCTGGCCTATTATGTCTACAGCACCCAAGAAGCCGGGTCACACACCGGCGTCTGGTATGCCGCCGCGGGCGTCAACCCGGCGCATGTGGAGCAGGCCATCGCCGCCATCCGTGATGAGTTTGACCGCCTGTGCGACGAGCCGGTGGACGACGAGGAACTCGCCGACACCCAGGCGTACCTCACCGGCGTCCTTCCCCTGACGCTGGAGACCAACGACGGCGTCGCGTCCACGCTGCTCAACATGGAATGGCACAACTTGGGGCTGGACTACCTCCAGCAGTATAACGACCTGGTCTACGCCATCACCCCGGCAGATGTGCAGGCCGTGGCCCAGCGCTATCTGCGCCCGGACGCCCACGCGCTGGTAGTCGCCGGCCCGCCGGGAGTCTAGCCGTGCTCTATTCCGGCGTGGACCTGATCGAGATTGGCCGCATGGCCGCGGCGTTGGATCGCCACGCCGACCGCTTGCTCCCGCGCGTCTTCACCCCGCGCGAGATCGCCCAATGCCAGGGCCGCGTCGAGTCATTAGCCGCGCGCTTCGCCGCCAAAGAAGCCGCAGCCAAGGCGCTGGGCACGGGCGTTTGGCGCAGCAACATCATTTGGACCGACATTGAGACGGTGCGCGACGAGCAGACCGGCGCACCCACATTGCAACTCCACGGCGGCCCTGGGCTGGCGGGATTGGACCGTCAGCCTCTCCCACGACCGCACCCACGCCATCGCGCTGGTCGTCGCCGCGAGTTGACGTGCTTACGGGCGATAACCCGCGTAAGTGGAACGACTCTCGCATCACCGTAGCGGCGGTATCCCTACCGCCGACTCGTGCTGGCCGCGACGGCGGTAAGGATACCGCCGCTACAAAGAGCGGATGTCCTCCCCTACACAGCCGGGGAGAAGCGCTCCTCCGGCGTGAGCACCTCCAGCACCTGGCACGCCAACTCATAACGGCCAAAGCTGGGCATCAGGTAGACGCCCTGCACGTGGTCCAACGTCTTAAGGTGCAGCAGCAATTCCTGCGCCATCTTGACGCCCTCCTGCCGCCCGTTGGCCCCCGCCAGACGCATCCGCTCCAGCGCCTCCTCGCTCAGCGTAATCCCCGGCACCTCGTTGTGTAGGAAACTGGCGTGGCGGTGGCTTTGCAGCGGCAGCACGCCGATCAGCACCGGGACCGGGAAATCGCCGTAGCGATCATCATAGAGCCGCAGGAAGTTCACCCACAACTGCGGGTCGAAGATGGGCTGCGTCATGGTGAAGTGCGCGCCGCCGCTCACCTTCTGGTGGAAGCGGTCTACCTCCTGCGACAGATCGGACCGCGTCGGGTCGCACGCCACCGCGATGGTAAACGCCGCCTTTTGCCCCATCTCGCGCCCGGCGATGTCCAGCCCCCGGTTGAAGGTCTCGATGATCCGCACCAAGCCGATGCTGTCCACGTCGTAAACCGCCGTGCTCTCGGTGTTGTCGCCCAGGCTGGGCGGGTCGCCCGTCAGCGCCAGGATATTCCGCACCCCCAACGCGTGCGCGCCGATGAGGTCCGCCTGCAGCGCCATCAGCGACCGGTCGCGTGTCGTGAAGTGGATGATCGTCTCGATGTCAACCCGCTGCTGAATCTGTGTGCACAGCGCCAGCGCGCCCATGCGCACCCGCGCCATGGGGCTATCGGCCACGTTCACCGCGTCCGCGCCCACGGACTTGGCGTAGACCGCGCCCTCGATCTGCTTCTCCGCCGTAAACGCGCGCGGCGGGTCCACCTCCACGCTCACGACGAACTTGCCCGCCCGCAGTTTGCGGAGCAGCCCCGTGGGGGCCACGCCTTCGCCGTGGTCATAGTCGGACGCATCGCCCGTGCGAATCTCCGGCAGTTCGTCCGGCTTGACCGCCACGAATTGCCGCGCCGGTTGCGCCGTCAACTGGGCGTCCAACGCGTGGCGCATGGCGCGGATGTGCATGGGCGTCGTCCCGCAGCAGCCGCCGATGAGGCGCGCGCCCTGGCTCAAGAAGTACGGCACGCGGTCGGCGAAATACTCCGGGCTGGACGGATAATAGAGCCGCCCCCCTACCCGCTGGGGGAACCCGGCATTGGGCATGGCGATGAGGGGCGCGTCGGGGGCGGTCTGCTGCATGACCGCCAGCACGTCCAACGTCTGCGCCGGGCCGACCGAGCAGTTGATCCCCACCACATCCACGCCCGCGCCCAGCAAGTCGCGCGTCACGCGTTCGGCGCTCTGCCCGGCCAGCGTCAAACCGTCGCCGGCAAAGGTCATGGACGCCACGATGGGCAGGTCGCACAACTCCTTGGCGACGCGCACCGCCATCTCCAATTCCACCACGTCGCTAAAGGTCTCCATGAGCAGCAGGTCCGCGCCCGCTTCCCACAGCACGCCGATCTGCTCCTTGTAGGCCTCGCGTACCACCGCCGCCTCGACCGGGTTGTCCCAGTCCACGCGCTTGCCCACCGGCCCGATGTCGCCCGCGATGAAAAGGCTGCGCCCGGAAACCTCGCGCACGTCGCGCACCAGCCGCACCGCCTTGAAGTTCAGCTCGCGCACTTTCTCTTCCAGCCCATGCTGCGCTAAACGCAGGCGATTCGCGCCGAAGGTATGCGACGCGATGATGTCCGCGCCTGCCGACGCATACGCCTGGTGGATGCCCGTCACCCAGCCGGGCCGGTCGACGACCAGCGCCTCCAGACATTGCTCGCTGCTGGCCCCCCGCGCATAGAGCATGGTGCCCATCGCGCCGTCAAACAGTAGGGGCTGTTCGGCCAGTCGTTGCAGAAAGGGATTCATGGTGCATGTCCGTTCGTCTCCGGCCCCGGCGCAGGTCGCCGCGGGCCATTCAGCCAATCGATAGGCCCTGTTATACCATTATCGGCGCTTTTGCGGTAAAATCCTCCAGACCCGGACCAGGGTCGCCGCCAGACGCGTGCAGCGTGTACGCGCCGCCGGCGTGTGCAGCCGGAAGGCAATTCACCAAGACATGAGCGAGATCACCGAGCCTGTCGTCGTCCAGCAGACCTGGTCGGCCCCCAGCGACATCGCCGACCGCATCCGGCGCATGGTCGCCGCCGACATGACCGTCGAGTCCATCGAGGTTCCCCGGCGACCTGCCGACGGCATCGTCGTGTTCGTCGGGCGCTTGTTGCGCCCCAGCCACGAACTCTTTGCCCGCTGGCAGGCGACGCTGCGCCCCGAAGGCTACACCCCCATGCTGCGCCCGCTGCCCAACCGCGCGGCGGACGTCGTGAGCTTACACATTCTGCCCGGCGTACCGGTGGTGACGCCCACCCAAAGCCGTGTCAATATCATCCTGTTCGTGCTGACCGTGATCAGCACGCTCTTTGTCGGCTCGCTCTACGGCGGCGACGCCGCGCGCATCGACTCGTTTTGGGATTTGCTGCTGCCCCAGAACATCGCCCAGGGCTGGCCCTTTGCCGTGACCCTCTTGGGCATCCTCAGCGCCCACGAGTTCGGCCACTACTTTGCCGCGCGCTACCACAAGGTCGCGGTCACGCTGCCGTTCTTCATCCCACTGCCCGTCGGCTTTGGCACGCTCGGCGCGTTTATCCGGCTCAAAGAGCCGGTCCCGGACCGGCGCAAGCTCTTTGACATCGGCGTGGCCGGACCGCTGGCCGGGCTGTTCCTGGCGGTCCCGCTGCTCATTCTGGGCCTTGCCACCAGCCCCGTAGACGTGCCGCCGCCCATTCCCGGCATCCAACTCGAGGGCAACAGCATCCTCTACTATGCCGCCAAGTTTGCCGTCTTTGGCAAGGCGCTGCCCAACCCGGTGACAGGCGAAGATGTCTTTATGAA
>CAYJQA010000020.1:0-513 GCA_964372065.1 uncultured Litorilinea sp. | reverse complement strand
TCACCTTTGCCGCCTGGATCGGGCTGCTGGTCACGGCGCTCAACCTGCTGCCTGTGGGCCAACTGGACGGCGGGCACACGGTCTATGCGCTCTTTGGCCCGCTGGCGCGGCGCGTCAACTTGGCGACCGTGGGCGGCATGGCCGTGTTGGCCGTCGCCGGGCTGGAGCCGCTGCAGGCTGTGATGCCCTTCTTGAGCCGGATCGGCTACACCGGGTGGTTTCTCTGGCTGGGGCTGATCCTCTTTGTGCTGGGGCCGCATCATCCCCCGGCGCTCGACGACGTGACGCAGCTTGACCACCGCCGCCGCCTGGTAGGCTATCTCGTCATCGCGTGCTTTATTCTGACCTTTGTGCCCGTGCCCTGGCGCGTGCTCTGATAGCGGAGCGCGGCCAGCGGAGCGGTTTCCGAAAACGACGAAAACATCAAACGTAACGTGAGCTTATAGAGAGACCGAAGTATGTCTAGCACACCCACCATGCAGGATGTGATCCAAAGCCTCCACACCTATTGGG
>CAYJQA010000019.1:5541-21040 GCA_964372065.1 uncultured Litorilinea sp. | reverse complement strand
CAGATTGGCGAAAACTGCCCATTTTGCCGCTTGACATCGATAAGAGAATCTACGGGACCGGGCCGCGGAATGACAACCCCGGTCTTGTTCTGACCTTTGCGTTCTTTGCGTCTTTGCGTGCGACATCTCCTCTCCCCTTCTCCCTCACAAGTCCTCGGCGAGACCGGGACCGGCCAGGCGCGTCTGCTCGGCTTCCAGCGCCAGCATCACGCGGATGACCGCGGAGCGGCCACCCACCGGGCCGGTCAGCGCGGCGTCGGCCGCGATGGCCTGGTTGATGGGGCCGAGGATCTGCTCAAAGAGCTTGCCCATCACCTGGTCCGTCACCACCTCACGGAGGATGGCGCGCTCCACGCCCTTCGCCAGCGAATGGGCCATATCCTTGGCAAAGCGCGCCCGCAGCGCCCGCACGGCCAACTTGGCCCCCTGCGCGGCCCCCTTGCGCGCCGCCACGGACGCCACCCGCGACCCCATGCGCAGCACCGTCCCGGCTTCGGGGATGAACGACAGCACCAGTCCCAGCTTGGCCGCAAACAACTCCGCCTCGACCTCGGCCCAACTCATCAGCTCGTCCGGGTTGATCAGCGAACGGAACAGCTCCTCTTTCTCTTTCGCCTCGTGATAGTGATAGGTCGCCACGGCCGCCCCCGCGATAAAGGCCGCCGGGGGACATAAGACGCCCAGCAAGATCAGCCCCGTCCACTCAAAGAACGTCCCCAAGTCCTTAAGCCCCAACTCGGCGTTAAAGAGCGCCTTGATTCCCTCGGCATACCACACGCTGCCCTGGAAAAACTCGCCCACCTGGTTGTGCGCCATGAGGTGGATGCCGGTGAGCGCATAGGGCGCGTTGTAGATCGTGTGCTTGGAGGCGTCGGTAAGCTCGTCGATGCGGCTGACGCGAAAGGCGTGCATCACCGAATCCACCGCGTCGGCTGTCTGGCTCTCGTTGTTGCTCTTCATCTCGATCAGCAGGCGGAGCAACTCGTAGCGCAAAAAGAAGGGGTTGGCGCGCATACGCGCCGCCGCTTCGGGAATGTCGGTCAGTTGCTTGATCAGCGGGTCCACGGCTTCGGCGGAGCCGCGCCGCAGTTGGATGGCCTGCTCCAGCCGTTGCAGCGTCCACAGATGGCCCATGCTGTCGGCAATGCCCGTGGGCTTGCCCGCGGCGTCGCGCACGATGACGCCGGGCGTGCGGTCGATGACCACGGCGGGGCTGCCCACCGCCGAAAACAGATTCTCCAGCCCCAAGCGCGCATCGTCCCAAGTCTCGCGCGCCCCCAGCACCACACTCCCCAGGCCGAAGCCGTCGACCTCGCGCTTGAGCTGGCTGTGCAGCAGGATCAGCTCGGCCACGGCCAGCAGTTGCGTGCGCGCCAACTCCTCAAACATGGGCGCATAGGACTCGAAGTTGTTGACGCGGCGCATGATCTCCTGGTGCGACGTGCGCAGCAGTTGCAGCAGCAGCGCCCGGCAACTGGCGAGAAAAATAAAGGTGACGCCCAGCTTCATGTTGTCGCTGAAATCATAGCGATAGTGCAGGAACCAGCCCACGCCGTTGCCCGCATACATCCCCTGGATCAGCTTGGAGTTGGCCCAATAGACGTCGCGGATGGCGTCGTCCAGCCGGGCCAGCAGCGACACGACGCCCGCCAAAAAGCGCATAAACTGGATGGCGGGCGACACCGTGGGCACAAAGAGCAGCTTACGCATGGCCGATTCGCTGCCCGACCCGGGTTGGGTAAAGCCCTTGTCTTGGCTGCGCGCGGCGTGCTCGCCCACGGTCGCGGCCCGCGTGCCCAGCGCGCCCGCGGCGTTGATGGCAAAGCGCCCGGCGTGCTCGCACGGCTGGATCTGGAGCTTCTGCGCGATCTCCTGGATCATGGCGCGCAGCCGCTCGCCCGCCTCGCCCAACTGGCCTAAGTCCGGCTCGCCCAAGAACGCGCTGCAATCCTGCACGCCCGTCCCGGCATAGTACGACGGCGGGTAGATGCGCCCCGGCTGGCCGTCGCCCGTCTCCTCGTGATAGACGATGGCCCCCAGACCTTCACCCGGTTCGCCCGCCTCGCTCGCGCCCTCGCCGGTCCCTGCGCCCGCGCCTTGACCGGGCTTACCTTCGCCGCCTTGCCCCGCGCCCTGGCGTGTGCCCTGGCCCGCGCCGGTTTTGCCCTGGCCTGCGCCTTTCTGCTTGCGGCCCACCGTGCGCCATTCCACCAGCGGCAGCAGCTCGCTGTCGAGCTTCTGGAGCACGTCGGCCCCAAATTGCGCGGTCGGCACATAAAACAGATAGCGTGCGCCGCCCAATACCAGCGTCAGAAAGGTACAGTCCGGGATGCCCTTGATGGCCTCTTCGACGTTCGCCTGGACCATGGCGTCCAGTTGGTCATTCATCTCGCTCACGGCCACCTGGCCCGCCTTCTTGGCCCGGCGCTGAATCTGGAAACGCAGGTCGCCGCCGTAGTGGTCGGTAAAGGCTTTGACGCGCTCGGTGGCGGTGGTCCCCGGCGCATACCAGGTCAGCCGGGCGTCGGTCTGGACCACGGCCAGAGTCTGCTGCGTCATTTTGAGACCCTTGCCGGGGACAATTTCCGGCCGCGACGGGTTGGGGATCTGGCCGGAAAAGAGGATTTTGGCCGCGGGCAGTTCGATGACCTCGATGCCGTAGTTGTCGCCGATCTTGTAGATCACGCCGAACTGGCCGGTGGTGGGCAGCTTGCGCCCCAGGGCCGCCAGGCTGGCCCGCACCGCGGCTTGCAGGTCTTGGGGCGTGAACGTCTTGCCCGTGCCCAGCTTGCGCCAGGCCAGCGCCTCGGTGACTTCGTCCGCGCCCGCCTGGCGGACGCGCTTGGCCTGCTTGGGCACGGCCACCTTTTGGCCCTGCTTCTGATAGGTGGGCAGCAGATAGAGGCCGAGCGCGTCTTCGTCGCGTGCGGCGTCGACCAGTTCGCCCGCATCCGCGGGCAGCACGGGCGGGGCCAACGCGGCCGCCCGCGCCAAGTCAAAGACGCCCGCTTGGTCGGCGGCGCGGCGGAGCGCGGCGTCGACCAGCGTCTCGATCTCGGCGCGCAGCGGCGCGGGCGTCGCGTCCAGCCCGTCGCCCGTCCAGACAAAGGCCGGCAGTTCCAGCTTGACGCCCAGATAGCCGCCGCGCGGGGCCAACACTTCTTGGTGCGCCAGGGCAAAGGTGCGCGTGAAGGCGGCCAAGAGGGCGTCTGCCAACTCGGCGCGGCGGGTGGTGAGCGCGTCCACATCCACGCGCAGACGGGTGGGAAAGCTGGCAGTCACGGGCATGGGGCAGCGCCGGCTAGCGGCTCTCGAACTTCTGGGCCAACAGGCGGATCACGCGGTCGGCGATGGCGTCCACATCCAGCGGCTCTTCGGTGCGGCGCACCTCGATCTCCACCGGGAAGGTGAAAATGATGGTGGTGACGCTGTCGTCGATGACTTGTTCGGCCTGGGCTTCGCTCCCGGCCGCGGGCAGCACCAATTCGCCCTCATGTACCAGGGCCAGACCGGTGCGGATCACGCGCGCCGCGCCGCCGCCTTCGCTCCAGTGAGTGGCCATCGTGGGCTGCTCCTCTAACCGGCGGCTAGGCGGGCACCGTCACTTTGGAGCCTGCCGGTTTACCGTCCACCGTCGCGCCCAAACAGACGCCGGAGAAGGTGGCCGACGGCGCGCCGGAGATGACCGCGGCGGACGGCTGCGCGCTGGTGACCAGACAGCGCGAGAGGACCACCGACTTGAAGGACCAGTCGCTGCCCGTCTCCTCCTGCAAGTCGATGTCAAAGAGCTTGCCTTCCAGCGCAAACTGGGTGAGGCGGGCCGCGGCATCGCCGATGGCGGTCACGGTCATGGTGAAGGAAATGTTCTGCGGCTGGTAGATCACGCCGATGTGCGTGGCTTCGATGGAGTGCATCACCTCGGCGGCCAGGGCAAAGGTGGGGCTAAACGAGCTGATGGGCGTGATGGGCTGGCGTTTGCCTTCGGCGTCGACATAGGCGACGACGAGCCGTGTTTTCCAATCGGGCATGGACATTGCTCCTTACAGATGAATTTCTGCCAAGCGTCGCACGCAACAACGCAGAAGGGATCGCGCCAAGTCGTGAGCCGCAAAGAAGAGCCGGAAAGAAGAAGTAGCTACCGCATAGAACACAAAGAACCCAAAAGGGAGATAAAGTTGTCATTCCGAGGTCGCAGACCGAGGAATCTCTCTGCTCTGGTCGCCCACCAGAGAGATTCTTCGTCGCGGGGAGCCCCCTGGGCCCCTCAGAATGACAGAGCCGGGCTGTTGTCATTCCGAGCGTTAGCGAGGAATCTCTCTGCTCCGGTCGCCCGCCAGAGAGATTCTTCGTCGCAGACTCCTCAGAATGACAAGTCTGCCCTTTGTGGTCTTTGCGTTCTTTGTGGTAGACATCGCCGGGCTTGTTCTGACCTTTGCGCCTTGGCGTCTTGGCGTGAGACTGCTCCTTCTTCTCCCCTAGAACTTGGGCGCGAGCGTGACCAAGAGCCGGTGCACCGCGGGGCCGTAGGTCACCGTGACGAACAGGTCAATCTCGCGGTTGGCGCGGGCCGTGACGACAATGTTCTGCTCGGTCGCGGTCCAGGCCGACTCGGGCAGGTTGAGGATGTTGAGCACGGGGATCTCCACGGCAAAGGCGTCGATCACGGCGCGGCGCTGGAGCGGCCCCAGAATCCCCTCGGCGCGCGTCTTGAGCGCGGTCAACCCCGATTTGGTGATGCGCGCATCGCCCACCATCCCGATCAGCCCCGCCTTGAGCCGGAAATCAATGTCGTCCAGCACGCGCACGATGTCCACAAAGAGCAGCGACGCATCCGTGGTGAAGGCGCGGCCCTCGGCAAAGTGCAAGCTGTCGCCCACGATCAGCGCCGGGTCGATGATGGGGATCACGCCCGCTTCGGACAGGCCCTTGATCTCCGCCGGGCTGTACTGGCTCTGCACGGGCATGGTCAGCCCGCGAATCTTCTTGAGCACCAGCGAGATATGCGGCTCATAGCCCGCCAACGCGGACATGCACGCGCTGGCGACATCCTGGCTTGCCCCGCGCGCGGCCACCACCACCATGCGGCTGACGCTGCTCTTGATGGGGTTGACCGCGCCCACGGCGTCGGCCACATAGGTCAGGCTCTTGGCGCGGGTGGGGTCCACCATGGCCACGCCCAGCCGCTTCTGGCCGTCCGCCGACATGGTTTCCACGTGCTGTTTGAGCGCGCCCAGATCGCCCACGTTGGTTTCGTCGGCCAGGCTGACAAAGGTCACATCGTCGGCGGCTTCCAGCGCCGACAGCCCGTTGGCATAGGTATCGGCCAGCACGCCATAGACCTTGGACGGCCGCGGGTCCTGCAAAAAGGCCAGCCGCAGCGATTCGGACAGCGCGCTGGGCACGGTCAGCGTCTTGTCCTTGTTGCCGTCGTCGGGGTCTTTATACGCGCCTTGCAGGGCAAAGAGCGCGGCCGCGTGCCGCCCGTCGTCCACGGGCAAGGGCGTGTTCAGCGGCGCGGCCGCGCTGAGCGCAATGCTCGCCACGTTATTGGCGTCGCCGCCCGCGCCGGGGTTGGGCGCGGCGGCGGCGTTGGGCTTCTTCTTGATGGTCGCCGTAAACTGGCCCGCCCCACCCCCGGCGGCCACCGTCACATAGCGCAGCTCGTCGATCTGGATAAACGCGGGCGTGGCGGGCAGCTTGCGCGTCCCGACGATCGCGATCACGCCGGGGGACCGCTGCGCCACCGGCTGCAGCGCCGACGTGTCGATCTTGACCTCGATAAACGGAAATGCGGCGGGTACGGCTGGTGGCATGGTTGGTTCACTCCTACTCAGGAAACGACATCACTCCACGGCGCAAGCAAGACCGGAACGCAGAGAATTAACCGCAGAGAACACAGAGACCACAAAGATGAAGGGAGCAAGCACGCAATGAACAGGCCAGGAACCGTAGCGGCGGTATTCTTACCGCCGGAGCCACGCTTCTGCGCCGACGCTGCCCGGAACGCAGAGAATTAACCGCAGAGAACACAGAGACCACAAAGATGAAGGGAGCAAGCACGCAATGAACAGGCCAGGAACCGTAGCGGCGGTATTCTTACCGCCGGAGCCACGCTTCTGCGCCGACGCTGCCCGGAACGCAGAGAATTGACCGCAAAGAACACAGAGATCACAAAGAAGAAGGGAGCATATACGCAGTGAACAATCCAAGAACCGTAGCGGCGGTATCCTTGCTGCTCTGTGCCCTTTGTGTTCTTTGCGGTTAACTTCCTCTGCCTTTTCTTGGCATTCTTGGCGTCTTTGCGTGAGACTTCTCCCTTCTCAGGCGACGGTCGCCAGGCCGATGCCCTCGCGGGCCAGCCACAGACCGGCGGCGGCGCGGCGGGCCGCGCGTTGGGCCGCGGCATTGCCCGCGCCGCCGCCCGGCCAATCGGCGTCAAAGAGCGTGGCGGGCACGACCCAAATCACCACCACGGCATGGCGCGGGCGCAGGGCGGGGTCGCGGGGCGTCTCTAGACCCGCGTCTTGCAGCCGTTCCGCCAGCGTCTTGCTGTCGGCCAGCAATTGGCCCACGGCCAAAGTGGCGCTGTCGCGCACCAGCACCGCGGCGGTGATGGGCAGGCGGATGGGCGTGGGCGGGAGTGGGTCGGGCGGCGCAAAGGCCACCCGCAGCGCGCTGCTATAGGCGGTGGTGCGAAAGCGCGCCAACAGATCGCCGGTCGACGCCGCGCCCACCGTCGCCAGCCAGCGGTCAAACGCATCGCCCGTAAAGGCGTCGGGCTGGTCCAGCGTGGCGCGGATGCGCGCCGTCACCCGTTGGCGGCGCTCCTGCTCCAGCGTGACCGGGTTGACGGGCAGCGCGCCCAGCGCGGCCACGATCTCGTCGTCGATGCCTTCCAGGTCGGGACGCTGCGTCGCGACCGCGGTGATGCGGCTGTTGGCCGGGACGCTGCGCGCCACAATCGCGCCGCGCCAGAGCGCGTCAATGCGGCCCGGCGGCGGCCCGCCCAGGTTGGCGGTCAGCAGCCGCGCCTGGACGCGCTCCACGCTGCCCACGCCGCCCCACATGCCCTCGATGACCCCCTGCTGCGGCAGGGCAAAGCCCATGTCGAACTGGTCAAAGAGCGCGTTAAAGGGGCCTTGGACTTGGGCGTCGTAGGCGGCGGCGAGGATTTGTTCTAGGGCTGGCTGGTCGAAGAGAGGTGGGCGAGTAGTGGCATCCGCCAGGTGAACAAAGACGCGGTCCTCGAAATTCATGCAGAATTCCTGGGAACGGGACACAAGCGCCATCTAGCCGACGATAATGAAATGCGAGTATAGTCCCACGTCCGGGCGGCGTCAAGCACCAATCTTGGGCGACGGGGGCGGCCAAGACCGCGCGGCGTCTTGGCGTGAACCGCTCCCCTGCCGCTCAAATCTCGGCGTAGACCTCAAGCACGTTGCCTTCCGGGTCGGCAAAGTAGACGGTGCGATGGCCGCGCGGCTGGTCCGTGGGCGGGTCCAGGATGACCACGCCTTTCGCCAATAGCTGTTGATAGCACAAGGCGACTTCGTCGGGGGCGACGCGGAAGGCCAACTGCACGCCGGGCAGATCCCGCCGCACCCCGCGGCCGTCATAGTCGCGCGTGCGTGCGCGCAGCGACAGCAACACGCCCCCGGCGCGAAACGCCAAGCTGGTCTCCGATTCCGAATCCACCGCAAAGCCAAATAGCTCGCGGTAAAACGCCTTCATGGCGGCCATATCGTCGCACAGGATGATGGTATAGCTTAGCTCTTTGACGGCCGTCAGCATGGATGTCGCTCCGCTTGCAGTCTGTGGGTGGGTTGAGTCCGGTTGTGCTGCCAAGATAGCGCAGGATACCGAGAGGACGCGGCCGTGTCAACCCGGCCCTCCGCGCCGGGCATATTTCACGTTGGGGGCGCAAATTTGTAGCGGCGGTTTTCTAACCGCCGGCGCGTGCAAGCCCGGACGGCGGTTAGAAAACCGCCGCTACGGAACTACGGAACCGGGGTGTGGGCCGCGCTGCGGTGTCGCCAACCTAGCCATAGCGTAGCCGTTGCACACCGACCAAACGGCGGTTAGAAAACCGCCGCTACGGAACCGGGTGCCCCACAGAATCAACCGGCAAATGTGTCTTTCGACACTCCCCGCGCCGGGTGGTTGATCGCTACACTCCCCGCCTGCACCATCGACCGCGCGCCACCGTGAAACAGGAAACATGCGTATGCCGGAGCCTACCGCCTATGCCTTGCGAGTTCGTGGACATCTTGATCCCCGCTGGTCCGACTATTTGGCGGGCCTGCAGATTGTCCACGAAACCGACGGCAACACGACGCTGACCGGCCCCCTGCCGGATCAAGCCGCGCTGCACGGCGTGCTGGCGGCGATTCGCGATCTAGGGGTGACCCTGATCTCCGTCAACCGGGTGGAAGACATGGGCCGCCGCGCCGACTAAATCCGTCTAGGCGCACACAACCGCCGTTTCCCTTGCGTAAGGGACCGCACCACAAGGAGTTGTTGATGTACTCTCAGCTTGCCCTGGGCTATTCTGCCTGGCGTGAGGAATGGCCGATGCGTCTAGCCAGCCTTCTCATGCTCCTGACGCTCGCCGTCCAGCCGTTGATCACCATTTTCCCGCCGCAACCGGTGTGGCAGGCCGCGCCCAGCGTGGAACCGCTCACCGCGGCGGACACCGCGCGGCGACCCGTGCCCGCGCCCGGTAGCCCCCTGGACGCGGGCACGGCGCGGCCCTATCCGCTGCCGCCCGCACTGGTGGGCAAGACCGAGATGCCCGGCCTGCGCACGCTGGACAGCGTCACCTTTGACATGGGCGACGGAACCTTTGCCGTGCTGCAAGATGCGGAGCCGCTGCACTACCGCGATGAGGACGGCGCGTGGCAGCGGATTGACCCCACCTTTGTGGCCGAAAGCAAGGGGTGGACCAACTACACCAATGCCCTGCACACGGCGCTGAGCACCGCGCACAGCGCCGCGCGCATCACCGCCGAGGGGCTGGGCGTCGTCTGGGAGCCGCAGACGCTCCAGGCGACCGCCGCCGACGGCACAAGCGCGCCGCTGGCGACGTTGCGCCCGCCCGACCTGGCCCAGCCGGGCATCCCCGGCGACGACGGGCGCAGCGTGCGCTTTCCCCAAAGCTGGAGCCTGGCCGGTCTCCAAGACCAATGGCAGGCCGGGGCGGGCCGCGTCGAATACACCCTGCAACTGCCCCAGTTGCCCGCGCCCAAAGGCGGGAACCCTTTGGGTGCGGGCAGCCTGCCGCCCACGACGCTCGACCTGCGCGTGCAGGTGCGGCTGCTGGCCGGGACGCAGCTCTATGTCGGCGGGCAGCCCGCCACGCTCCCGCTGACCACGCGCGGGCCGCTCGCCTTTGTGGCCGCCAACGGCAACACGGTGGAGCTGATGCCGCCCACCACCTATGAGCAGGCCGCCCGCACCGTCGCCACCGACGCCGTCTATACGCTCACGCCCACCGGCCAAGCCGACGTGATCGAGTTGGCCGTACAGACGCCGTGGGCCTGGCTGGCCGCGCCCGCACGCCGGTTCCCGGTCATCATCGACCCGCTGTTCCAGGTGCGCGCCGCCACCCAGATCGCCACCGCCCGCTATAACCCCAACCAGGGGTGTACCTTTGTGGACATCCAGCGCGGCGCGGCCACCAACTGGCTGGGCCGCACCGAAGGCCACTGTAACCGGCTGCTGGTGCGCTTTGGCATTCCCGTCCTGCCCACCGGCGCGACCATCACCAAGGCTTGGCTGCTGGCTGCGCCGACCCAGGCGAGCGGCCCCTATGGCCTGGCCGCGACCAACGTGTCGGTCTATCGCGTCAACAACGTCAACGCACACCAATGGTGGGTCCCGCTCGGCCCCGGCGACAATGAAGTCGAGCCGGCCTACGACGCCGCGCCGCTGGCCCCGGACCCGCAGTGGACCGGCCACGTCAACAGCAGCCAGGAGCACCTGATCCGCAAATGGGACGTGACCTCCGCGGTCAATTCCTGGCTGTACACCGCGTCCACGGGGACCGAGACGCTCTTTGAGAAGAACGGCGGCCTCCTCCTGCGGGCGAGCAACGAAGCGTGCCCCCTCGGCGTCGTCTTTGACCCCACCTGCGGCGCGCTAGGCTTTGCGAACCCGGGCGACAACTGGGCCGCGGGCGCGGCCGAGACGGCGCAGAGCGAATCCGCCGACGCGCCCTACTTCACCAGCAACCAGGAAAGCGGGGTGCGGCTGGTCGTCTTCTACAACGGCCCCACGCTGGTGGAAGGGACGACGCTCACCCTCAACCCCGTGGGCGGGGGCGGGATGCCGCCCGGCGACTATCCCTATTACCAGGTGGACAGCTACGCCGAAACCAGCAGCGACGGCATGAACCACATCTATACCCTGCCGGCGACGCCCAACAACCGTTGGCAGGCGGTCGCGGTGCGCGGTTTCGGCCCGACCTCCACGGCGACGGTCACGGGCAACAATGCCGTTGACTACGCGGTCACGACCACGCCCAAGACCGGCGCGCTGCCCCTGGGCCTCTTTACCCAGGGCGACAAAGAGAACGTCTTTATCCCCTGGCGCACCGTGGCGACCAACAACGTCTCGTGGCTGCTGCGCAACGGCCGCGGCACGCCGCCCACCATCAGCGAGCCGCGCCAACTGCGCGTCGGCGGCAACAGCATGGACGTGCCGCCCGCGGGCTATGACATTCGCCTGATCAAAGAGCGCGAGACCCTCCAGACCACGATCCCGCTGTCCAAGACCACGGTCACGCGCTTTTATGACACCAGCAAGCCCATGGATGTCTGGAACCTGAACCTGCCCGCCGGCTCCAACACCGAAATCAAGGTGGAGTTCGGCACGTTCAACAGCGGCGACGGCGACAACATCCATACGCTGGACTTCAAGACCCTGGACGACCAGTTCGACATGGTGCTGGTCAACAGCGACGACCAACTGGACTGGGGCGGCTCCGACCGCTACAAAGCGGGCGCGATCCCCGGCAACACGCCCGGCTATACCGAACTGGTGCGGCAGAGCAGTCAAGGCGTCCAAATCCCCAGCTACAACGCGGTCTACTCCGCCGACGTGCAAAACGTGCCCGGCGGCCAGTTTGCGCTGGTGCTCAACTATAACGGGCCGACCACGCGCGTCGACAACTACGAGCCGCCGCCCAGCGTGGCCGCGGCGGCGGACGCCATCCCGCAGGACGTTGTCCCCGCGGCGGGCCAGCCGACCTTTGTCGCGCTGGCGTTCAAGATCACCATCCTCTCCTGCCCCAACGGCTCCTACCCGGACGCCAACGGCAACTGCCGGGCGGTGCGCTGCCCGGCCAACAACGTGGCCGCGGGCAACAAGCGCATCGTCGAAGACATGATGGTGTGGAGCGAAGGCGGCTGGACGGCGGGCGATCCCACGGCCACGACGCTCGCCAGCGGCCCGGCCCCGCTCATCGGCAAGGCCGACGGCTCGCAGCCCACCGTCGCCATTCTGGGCGATCTCATCTACAACAAGAACCTCAACCCCGCCACGCTCTTCTCGTCGGCCAACAGCAAGGCGATCCTGCTCACCTGCGCGGCCAACAGCGTGACGCCGACCGCCAGCTTTGTCGTCGCCAAGGGGTCGTGGCAGCGCTATGCGCTCGACAACAAGTCGATCCTCGGCTTTGCCGGTCTGGGCAGCTATACGATCCTGCGCTGGCCCTGGCTGCTCACCGACCGCCAGGACATCGTCAACAGCGTCACGACCGTGCCCTTCCAGGTGCGGCCCCTGGAGGGCACCGCGGGCAATCAGGGCGAACTGCGCCGCATGTTGGACCAAGACGACGGCCCGCCCGTGAGTCTCTTCTTCCCGGTCGCCTGGTCGTGGACCGCGGCGGGCTGGAGTTCGCTCAGCGCGACCATCAGCGCCAAGGCGGGCAACCCCGCGCCGCCGGAGATCGCCAGCCTTCTCCTGACGCTGGGCAACCAGGTCCAACTGGACGTGGACAGCCCGCGCGACACCGACCGCTACTTCCGCGCCCTGCGCGCGGCCAACTCGGTCATCGCGCAGAAGGCGGAGCTAGGCGGGGCCAGCCGCCCCGTGCAGGCGGTGATCCTGCCGCGCGGTGTGCCCGTGCCCGAAACCAATGCGCTCTGCACCGCGTCGTGCATCGACCTGCGCGGGCCGGCCGACAGCTTTACCCACCTGGACCGCCGTTGGGAGATGCCCGACGTGCATACCGACGTGGGCGCGGGCACGGTTATGATGAGCGCGCCCGGCAATCTCACGGTCTACAGCACCGACCATCCCACGCTCGTGGGCGGCGCGGACTTCGCCACCTCTTACAGCTTCGACGCCTACCAGGCCGAAGTGAGCATCACCAAGGAGAAGTGTCTGCCCACCGACACCAAAGAGGTGTTGGTCGTGCGCGGCGGCGCGAGCATGGTGATCCCCGGCATCGGCAGCGGTGACGGCGCGGCCATCGGCGCGGAGTTCAAGCTCTGCGACACGGCGCTGCGCGAAACGCATATGTTCTTCTCGTCGTCGGTGGGCATCCCCATCGGCACCACGGGGCTGTTCCTGACCGGGCTGGACGGCCACGTCACCATCTCGCCTGTGGGGACGGAGATCAAAGTCGGGCTGGACTTCCAGGCGTCCCAGGGCGGCGACGGCGGGCTGCTGCGCGTGCGCGGCGAGGTCACCATCAATACCCAGGGCCTCTTTGCCTTCCAGGGGAACGGCACGGTGCTGGGCATCCTGGACGCCGAAGGCAAAATCTGGGTGGCCTGGAACCCCTTAGACGTGGGGCTGGAAATCTCGCTGGCCCTGGAAGACTGGCTGCGCGGCTATGCCTATGCCCACATGTGGGTGGGCCAGGGCTTCGGCAACAAATACACCTGGCTGCCCGACAACGACGAGCGCCATCTGGCCGCCGAATGGGGCGTCACCCTCTCCATCGAGACGGGCGACATCACCAGCTTCCCGCCGCTGCCGCCCTTCGACATCGAGATCGGCTTTGTGGCAGCCTTCGGCCAGTTCTGCACCAATGGCGGCTGCACCACCTACGAGTGGGGCGTCAAGGGCAAGTTCATCGTCATGGGCGTGGACGTGGGTCTGTACTACGGCTTTGACGAAGGGCTGGACTTCATCTTGGGCAACGACAACCACATCCTGATCGACCAGTACGGCGGCGCGTTCGTGACGACCCTGAGCGCATCGGCGGCGGGCGCGGGCGCGGTCAGCGTCCCGCAGGTCGCGCCGGCCGCGGTCAACGGCGTCGTCCATCTGCCCTTCACCGTCTCGGACCAGGCCGAAGGCATGTTAGTGGGCCTGGCCTGGCAAGCGGGCGCGCCCACGCTCACCCTGATCGACCCGGACGGGGTGGAGATCAACGCGGGCAACGCCGCGGGCTTCCAGGCCGAGGTCGCCCACGGGACCGACAACGGGCTTAGCTTCACCTGGTTTGGCGTGAAAGCGCCCAAACCCGGCAACTGGCAGGCCAAGATCGCCAACCTGAGCGAAACCGGCGTCGAGCATTACCGCTTCTGGTACTTCGCCAACAAGGGGGCGCCGGGCGCGCCGGGCAATCAGGGCGCGTTCACCAAGCCGAGCCAGAACGACAACGCCAACGGCGTCTATGAGATCGCGTGGAGCGTCCCGGCCAACACGCCGGACACGGCCACCATCAGCCTCTATTCCATGCGGACCCAGGTCATCACGGGCAACCTGGAATCGGGCGTGCCCATCGTCCAGAACCTGCCCTTCAAGACGGGCAAGTTCGCCTGGAACAGCGCCACCGTGCGCAACGGGGCGTATCAAATCCGCGCCGTGGTGGACGACGGCGTCAACGACCTGCCCGCGGGCCAGGTCGCCATCCCGCTTGACCCCTGCGTGGCGCTGACGACCGGGCTGCCCCAGCCGCGCGCCTTCGACCCCAACCGCTTCCCCGGCACGGTGGTCTTTACGTCCACCGCGACCATCACGGTCAACGACCTGGCCGCGCCCGCGCCGGTCACCGGCCTGAACGTCAAGCCCGGCGACAATGCGCTGCTGGCGAGCTGGACCGCGGGCGGTGAAAAGGACCTGTCCAACTATCTGGTGCGCTGGGGGCCGCGCAACGGCGGCGCGTTCGTGGTCGAGAATCAACAACTGGTCCCGGCGACCAAGACGCCCAAGCTGCGCATCGGCGCGGTGGATAACGGCGTGGAGTACGGCGTGGATGTCTTTGCGCTGGACTTCAACGGCAACACCAGCGCGAGCAGCGGGCCGGTCTTTGCCACGCCCAACGGTCTCGCCAACCCGGAACCGTCCACGCCCGTCAGCCTGACGGTGACGAGCGTCGGCAGCACGAGTGCGGGCTTCAGTTGGTCGCCGGGACCCGGCGCGGTACCGGCGTCCTACCGGCTGACCTACGTCAAGCTGGGCGTCGACGCCGGCATGGGCCAGCAGGACGCCAACGGGACCAGCGCGACGATCAACGGGCTGGCAACGGGCGGGGCCTACGCTGTCTTCGTGGCCGCGGCCAACAGTGACGGCTGGTACAGCCTGCCCGGCGGCAGCCCCCAGGGCGCGGTGCGCGTGGTCATCACCAACGGCAACGACGGCAACGCCGACGGGCTGGCCGACGACTGGGCCACGGCTTTCGGCGTGGCCGGCGGCGGCAATGACCCCGACGGCGACGGGCTGACCAACGCCCAGGAGCAAGCCGCTGGCTCTAACCCCACGGTGCAGGACTCGGACGCCGACGGCTACAGCGACGGCGAGGAGGTCGCCGGCGGCTTCGACGCGGTGAGCAATGCCAGCGTGGGCTTTGGCGTGCTCTATCCGCGGGTAGACCTGGCGCGGGACCGGCTCAACTTCAACGCCAAGCGGCCCGCCGGGACTGCGCCCATGCAGGCGGTGGCCTGGGACAACACGGGCGGCGGCAATGCGGTCTTGCAGGCGAGCACCCAGGAAAGCTGGATCAAGCCGGCGATCAACGGCGACCAGGTGGAGGTCAGCGTCGACTTCCCCGACGCCGCCGCGCCCGGCTTCTACTCCGGCGTGGTGCGGCTCAACCGGGGCGCGGGCAGCGACCCGCTGATCGGCGACGCCGCGTGCGTGCGGGTCAACGCCTGGCTGCTGCCCGCCGACAACGAGTTCCCGCCGGTGAAGGAGCAGCAGACCATCACCTTCGACCCGGTGCCCAATAAGCTGGTGGGCGATGCGCCCTTCGGCTTGACGGCCGTAGCGTCGTCGGGGCTGCCGGTGAGCTTCACCAGCACGACGCCGGCGGTGTGTGCGGTAACGGGTAGCACGGTGACGCTGGCGGCGACGGGGGTCTGCACCCTCTTCGCCTCGCAGCCCGGCAACGACCAGTACGCCGCCGCGCCCGACGTCTTCCGCAGCTTTAGCGTCACGACGACCCCCGTCACCGGCGTGACCTATCTGCCCACCATCGCCCGCTAAGACCCCGCGCGGGGGGCGCCCGGGTGGGTGCGGTCTGTGGGGAGCTGCGCGCCGCGCTGCT
>CAYJQA010000019.1:0-5531 GCA_964372065.1 uncultured Litorilinea sp. | reverse complement strand
AACATCCCCCCCCCCCCCCCCCCCACCCCCCCCGGGGGGGGGGGGGGGGGTTTTGGGGGGGCGGCCCCCCCCCCCCCCCGCGGCTCACCCGCAGCCGGCGCGGTCGCGTTCGTCGCCCGCGCAAGTCGCAGCCGTAGGGGCGATGCAGGTGACTGTCACCTGCGTCGCCCCCAACGTGAAATGCACCCGTCACGCCGTTTATAACCTTCGCATAGGCAACCATATCGGACCATGACCAGCGCCGGCCAACGCAATCTCCCGCACCGCCACCCCAGCTTGGGCAAGGCCGGTTAGGTTACAGCCCGAGGGCTGCGCGCCACACGCGCTGCAGGCTGTGGTCGCGGCGAATGTCCTCCGCCAGTTCGTCTTTAGTCGCGTCGATGATGGCGTCGACCAGGTCCGCGATCTCGCGGTCGTGCTCGCTGTCCCATTCGAGGCCGGCCTTCTCCGCCACGGCCTGGAAGTACTCCTGGGCGCGTCGTTGTGCGTCTCGCCGAGTCGCTGTCATGTCGCTTTTCTCCTATTCAAGCCAATCGCATGGTTGTCGGTATGACTGAACCTATGTTTGGTCCTTATTTGCCTACTTGGTAGCACCACCGTAGGGGCGGTTTCCCTACCGCCCCTACGGCAGGGCAGAGATGGGCGGTTAGGAAACCGCCCCTACGGTCTGCCCCCACCGTGCAATGCGCCCGGCCAAGGAGATGTGGGTTCCGCAAGCCGGCAGGTCACGCCATGACGGCCGCGGGGACCGCCGCCTGGCTCCGTTCCAGGGCGGCCACCAACTTGCCCAACTGCACCGGCTTGCTGATGTAGCTGTCCATGCCCGCCGCCAGACACTTCTCCGCATCGCCGGTTAAGGCGTGGGCGGTCATGGCAATGATGTACGGCCGCGGCTCCTGTGACCCTTGGGCACGGATCCGCCGCGTCGCTTCCAGCCCATCCATCTCCGGCATCTGCACATCCATCAGCACCACGTCATAGGGCCGGCGCTGCAACGCCTCGAGCGCTTGCAGGCCGTCCGTCACGACATCGATCCGATAGCCTAAGCGCGCCAGGATACGCACGGCCACTTTTTGGTTGACCGCATTGTCTTCCGCCAGCAAGATACGGAGCGGAAGGCGTTTGGCTAGGTCGCCGTCGAACCCTGAGGTCTGCGCCAATGGCGCGGCCCACGGTTGTTGGGCCAGGAGGTCGATCAGGGTGCTGTGGAGCTGGGTTTGCTTCACCGGCTTCGTCAACAGCGTGACCTTGAGCGCCGTGGTCTCGGCGGGGCTAGCGCCGATGGAGGAGAGCATTACCAGCGGCAGGTGCGCACTCTGCGGCCTACGGCGCAGGTGGGCAGCCAGCGTCAGCCCATCCATTTCGGGCATCTGCCGATCCAGAATGGCGAGGTCGAACGTCTCCCCGGCATCCAGCAGCGCCAACGCCGCCGCCCCGGAGGTGACTGCCACCGGCGTCATCTGCCAGGCGCGCGTCTGGCGCGTGAGGATGTCCAAGGCCACCGGATGATCATCCACCACCAAGACGCGTTTGCCGTCCAGGCCCTCGTCCGCGGCGTGCCGCAGGCGGTAGGCGGTGGGTGCGGCTTCCGCCTGGATGGTGAAGTGGAAGGTGGAACCGACGCCCGGCTCGCTCTCCACCCACATCTCCCCGCCCATCAGGGCGCTCAGGCGGCGACTGATAGCCAGACCCAACCCGGTCCCCCCATAGCGCCGGGTGGTGGAGGCGTCCACCTGCGAGAAGGACTGGAAAAGCAACGCCATCCCCTCCGCGGACATCCCAATGCCCGTGTCGCGCACGGTGAAATGGAGGCAATGCCCCGCGTTTTCGCACTGGTTGTCGACCTCGATCACCACCTCACCCTCGCGCGTAAACTTGACGGCGTTGCCGACCACGTTGGTCAGGATCTGGCGGAGACGGCTGGGGTCGCCGACAATCGTATGCGGAATGCGCGGGTCGAGCAGATAGCCCAGTTCCAGTTGCTTTTGGCCGACTTGGTCGGTGAACATGTCCAACGTATCTTCGATGCAGGCGGCCAGATCAAAGGGGATCATCTCCAGGTCCAGCTTGCCCGACTCAATCTTGGAAAAGTCCAGAATGTCGTTGATGAGCGTGAGCAAGCCGTCGCCGCTGTTCCGAATGGTCTCGCCAAACTCACGCTGCTCCGCCGTGAGCGGCGTGTCCAGCAGCAGACCGGTCATGCCGATGACGGCATTCATCGGCGTGCGGATCTCATGGCTCATGTTGGCCAGGAACTCGGCCTTCACGCGGGTTGCCGTCTCGGCGGTGGCTTTGGCTTGTTTCAACTCCGCTTCGGCCTGTTTGCGCTGCGTGATGTCT
The DNA here is from genome assembly GCA_964372065.1 of uncultured Litorilinea sp. Lineage (GTDB taxonomy): Bacteria > Chloroflexota > Anaerolineae > Caldilineales > Caldilineaceae > QEUY01. The sequence goes on along the minus strand of CAYJQA010000019.1, from coordinate 3,191 downwards.
TGCATGAGACCAATCGAACCCACCGATTGCCCCTGCGCATCGCGCAACTCGACGGACGAATCGGCCACCCAGCGTTCCTCGCCCAGCCGCGTCATGATGCGGATGTCGTCGGTCCAGCCTTCGACCTCGCCGGTTTGCACCCGGCGGACAGCCTCCGCCGGCGTCAGACCGGCGAGCGGCCCGCGAAACTCATGGTCTAGGGTCAGGTCATGCCAGACTTCCGGTGTCAACTCCTGCGCCGTATAGCCGGTCAAGGCCTGGATGCCTTCGCCCATCAAGGTGTAGGCCCACGCGTCGCCCTGTTTTTCCCGCCGATACGGCACCGCATCGGCGGCGGCGATGGCGCGCCCGTACAGGTCTTCGAGTTCCTGCAGGTGTGCCGCGGCCTGTTTGCGCTCGGTCACATCGCGCACCACCCCGGTGATGCCAACTACCTGACCGGCGTCGTCACAGATCGTCTGATACCGTTGTTCCGTCCAGATGACGCGGCCGTCCTTACGCACCCAACGCAACTCCAGCGCGCCCTCGGACGATGGGGGCGCGGACACCAGGGCGGCAAAGCGTGAGCGGTCGTCGGGATGCACCAGCCTCGTGGTGAGGTCGTAATCGGCGTAGTGCTCTTCCGGCGTGTAGCCGGTGATCGAGGTCGCCGCCGGACTGACATAGGTGAACCGCGGCGACGGCATGAACCCGATGCTGAAGATAATATCCTGCGCATTTTCGGCCACGAGCCGGAAGCGTTGTTCGCTCGCACGCAGAGCTTGCTCGGCCTGCACACGTTCCCCCGCTTGCTGCTGTAAGGTGGCCGCCATCTGGTTAAAGGCGTGCCCCAGCTCGCTCATTTCATCCCGCGCCCCGACGATGTCGGCGCGCACATCCAGATCGCCCGCGGCGAACTGCCGCGTGGCCTGGGCCAATCGCTGCACGCGGCGGCGGATCAGCAGATAGCCGCCGAGCCAGGCCAAGATCGCCATGAGGCACGTCATCAGCCCCAGCCAGACCATGTTGCGCCGCCAAATCCGGTTGACCTCCGCATAGGCTTGTGCGGTGGGAATCCCCACGCTGACATAGACCGGGGTGGTTTCGGGGAGGGCGGATAGCCGCGTAAACGCCGTGAGGCGGGGGATGCCGTCCAGACCCGTCGCCGCGCGCAGGCCCTCGCCCTGCGTGGTCAGAATCGTCTGAACCAGCGCGTTCTCGGCCGGGATGACCTGGCCGCGCCACGTGTCCGCATCGGGGTAGTGGGCGAGTACGGTCCGCTGGGAATCAAAGACAGTGACGGTGGTTCCCGCGGGCAACCGGGCGGCGTCGATGGCCTGATTCAGCCAGGCCAGATCGATCGTCGCCACAATCGCGCCTTCAACGGAACCGTTTGCGCCCAGGATCGGTGTCGCAAAGCCCATGACCGGTACACCTGTGATGCGGCCGATCAGATAGTCGCTCGCGGCAAATGACCGCGAGGCCATGGCGCGTTGAAAATAATCGCGGTCGGCGATGGTGATGAGGGTATCGGCCATGCGCGCGCCACAGACTAAGTCGCCGGAAGGCGTCGCCACGGCCAGATTACGATAGGCGGCAGATCGCTCCTGCACCAGCGTAGTCAGCAAGGCGTGGCAGTTGTCCAGCCGCCCTGGGTGCAGTTGTGGCATGACGGCCAGGATACTCAGCAGGTCGCGTGTCTCGTCGATCAGGTCGCTCTGCTCCTCCGCGATATCGTACACCAGACGCAGGGCCTGATCATTGGCTGTTTGCGCCGCCTGCGTGCGTTGATCGACGTCGGCAAAGTACAGCAGCACGAACGCGGGGAGCGCGATGATAAACGTCAGGACAAGGAGTCGCCAACGCAAGGGTAGCAAGAAACGTACCGTCATTTTTTGTGATCCACCTAATCGCTCATTGACCGTCCCCACCACGCAGGGCCTCACGACGACCTGCCGGGCGCGGCGTCCGGGACCGCGCCGGCTACCCGTCAATTGTACGGGCCGATGGCCGTCATGCCATCGGTCAAATAGGAAGGGCTTGTCGGTTATATGACTGAGGTTTGGCCAGGTTGCCGGCAAAGGTAGGCGCGCGGGCACGCGCCGGCGGGCGCGCGCCGACTCACGTTGGGGGCGACGCAGGTGACTGTCACCTACCGGGCGTTTGGCCGGCGCGTGGGGTATAATTTACAAAACGTTGAAACGCTTTGTAGATCAACCATGCCGCAAGACAGGGCGAGGAGCGCGCCATGGCCTACAAACTGGCCGCCAAGTACCGCACACGGCGCGACCGCGCCGCCCGCAATCGTCTGGCCCTGGGGGGGACCGCCCTCTATGTGCGCGTCTCCACCGACAAGCAGGCCGGCGAGGGCTACAGTTTGGCCGAACAGCGCGCGCGGCTGACCGCCTACTGCACGGCGCAGGGCTGGCCGCTCGACCCCAGCCGCATCTATGCCGACGGCGGCGAGTCCGGCACGACCACCGAGCGCCCGGCCTTCCAGGCCATGCTGGCCGCGGCCCGCGGCGGCGACGTGCGGCGCATCGTGGCGGTCAAGCTGGACCGCCTGGCGCGCAACGTGCGCGACTTTCTGGCGCTGGTGGACGACCTGCAGGCGTGGGGCTGTGACCTGGTGCTGCTCAAGGAGTCCTTCGACACGGGCACGCCGCAGGGCAAGTTTGCGCTGACGCTCTTTGCCGCCATGGCCGAGTTGGAAGCCTCCACCATCACCGAACGCGTCATGGCGGGCAAGGCGCAGAAGGCGACGCTGGGCGGCTATAACGGCGGGCCTGCGCCGCTCGGCTACGACTACGACGGCGCGGGCTTTACGCCCAACGCCGACGCGGCCACGGTGCGGGCCATCTTCGCCCGCTTCCTGGCGGGCGACGGTCTGACCGCGCTGGCGCGCGACCTCAACGCCGCGGGCGCGGCCACGGCGCACGGCGGCCGCTGGTATGCCTCCACGGTGCGCTATATCCTGTCCAACGGGCTGTATGCGGGCCGCAGCCAGTGGGACGGGACCGACGCCCCCGCCGCTCATCCCGCGCTGATCGACGACGCCGCCTATCAGGCCGCGCTCCGCCGCCTGGCCGACCTGCGCCGCGGTGCGCGCCGGGGCAGGAGTGCTGCCTCGCCGGGTGCATTGCATGGTGGGGGCCGACCGTAGATTCTCTTATCGATGTCAAGCGGCAAAATGGGCAGTTTTCGCCAATCTG
>CAYJQA010000018.1:13162-21279 GCA_964372065.1 uncultured Litorilinea sp. | reverse complement strand
ACCGTATACACCGCACGCACATCCTGCCCGTCCACCTCTACCGTGTGGATGCCGAAGGCTTCGGCGCGGCCCGCCAGCGTACCCGCCGAAGTCTCAGTGTTGTGCGTATACTGGTTATACAGGTTGTTCTCACAGATATAGAGTACAGGCAGCTTCCACAACTGGGCCATGTTTGCGGACTCATAGAAAAGCCCCTGACCCAAGGCGCCATCGCCAAAGAAGCAGACGGCCACCTGGTCGCTCTTGCGCATCTTGATCGACAGCCCCGCGCCCGTCGCGATGCCGGCGCTGCCGCCCACAATGGCGTTCGCGCCCAGGTTGCCCGTCTCCTGGTCGGCGATGTGCATGGAGCCGCCCTTGCCGCGGCAGTAGCCCGCGGCCTTGCCCAGCAGTTCCGCAAACATACGGTCCAGCGCCGCCCCCTTCGCCAGACAATGCCCATGACCGCGGTGCGTCGAGGTGATATAGTCGTCGCGGCGCAGCGCCTCACAGACGCCCACGGCGACGGCTTCTTCGCCAATATAGAGGTGCGTCAGGCCGGGCATGCGCGCGCTCTTGTACAACTCGTTCGCCATCTCCTCAAATGCGCGAATCTTGCACATCTGCTCGTACGCGTGGAGCCACTGCTCCGCGTCGCGGTGCGCCGGTTCCACCGGCTCCAGTGTGGTCTGATACCCGATCGTTCGTGAAATCATCCTTGTCCCCTCATCCCGCATGGCTAACTTACGTGCGTCGATCCTTGTGTCCAGCGTAGATTCCCGGCGCGGCGACACCCTAATCCACCACCGCTGGCCGCCTGCGCCAAACCTGCGTCGCCTGCTCAAACGCGTGCGCCAGTTGCAGCACGCCGAAATCGTCGTGATGCCGCCCCACAATCTGCATCCCCACGGGCAGCCCTTCCGGCGTGAAACCGCACGGCACGGAAATCGCCGGGTGGCCCGTCACGGTGATGTAGTAGCACGCCTTCATCCAGTCGATGTACGTCCCCATCGCCACCCCTTCGATCTCGGTGGGGTACTCCGTAGTCACCGCAAAGGGCGGCACTTGGGTGGCGGGCACGATCAGGAACTCATGGCGCTCCATGAAACGCCGCATACGCTGGAAAAGCGCCGTGCGTTTCGCCTCGGCCCGCGACAACGCCGGTCCGGTCAGCGCCGCGCCCTGCGCCGCGTTCCAGATCACCGTCTGCTTGACCTGGTCGGGGTGCTCCCGGATCACGTCGGCGTGGTTCAGTTCAAAGGTCCACGCCCGCCACGCCTTGAACGCCTCGTCGGCCCCGGCAAAGTCCGGCTCACCGTCCTCCACCACGCAGCCCAGATCGGCGAACACATGCCGCTGGCTGTCCAACGCCGCGGTCACGCGGCGGTCGATGGGCAGCTCGCCAAAGTCGCGGCTCCACGCGATCCGCGTGCCGCAAAAGTCGCGGTCTAGCGGGCGGGCAAAGGTTGCGCCCGGCTCGCTTAAGGCGATGGGCGAGCGCGGGTCAGGCCCGGCCATCGCACTAAACAACAGCGCCGCATCGCCCACCGTGCGCGCCATCGGCCCCAGCACGCTCATGGTCGCCCAGCCCAGTTGGGTGGGATAGCTCGGCACGCGGCCCGGCGACGGGCGAAAGCCGACCACATTGTTCCACGCGGCCGGGTTGCGCAGCGAACCGCCCATATCGCTGCCGTCGGCGATGGGCAGCATCCCCGTCGCCAGCGCCACGGCCGCGCCCCCGCTGCTCCCGCCGCAGGTGCGGCTGGTGTCATAGGGATTCAGCGTCGCGCCAAAGACCGGATTAAAGGTGTGCGAACCCGCGCCGAACTCCGGCACGTTGGTCTTGCCGATGTTGATCGCGCCCGCGTCGCGCAGCCGTTCCACTATCAGCGCGTCTTCGTCCGGAATCCAGTCGGCAAAGAGCGGCGACCCTTTCGTCGTCCGCAGCCCCTTGGTCTGGACCAAGTCCTTGTGGGCGATGGGCAACCCGTGCAGCGGACCCACTGCATCGCCGCGGCTCAACGCCGCCGCATCCGCCGCGGCGGCCGCCGCCATCGCTTTTTCCGGCTGCAGCGAAACAATCGCGTTCACCGTGGGATTGACGCGCGCGATCTGCCCCAGATGGGCGGCCATGACCTCGACGCACGTGACTTCCTTGCGCCGGATCAGCGATACCAACTCGCGCGCGGTCAGAAAGCACAGTTCGGACCCTGCCATGCGGCTCCCCTAGCTAGTTGATGACGGCCAACGGCGCATCGCCGCGCCGGACCCGTTCCAGGTTGGCGAAAATGAACTCGCCGCGCCGCGCCCAGGTATCGCGCGTGACGCCGGCGGTATGCGGCGTAAAGAGCACGTTGGGCATGGTCAGCAGCGCGTTGTCCGCCGCGGGCGGTTCCTGGCTCATCACATCCAACGCCGCGCCCGCGATCTGCCCGGCTTGCAGCGCGGCAATCAGCGCAGGCTCGTCCACCACCGGCCCGCGGCAGGTGTTGACCAGCAGTGCGGTCGGCTTCATCGCCGCCAACTGGGCCGCGCCGATCAGCCCGCGCGTCTGGGCGTTCAGCGGGACATGCAGCGTCACCACATCGGCGCGGCGCGCCAGCTCGTCCAGCTCGACGCGCCGCACGCCAAGTTCCTGCTCCACCTCGGCAGGCGCGGCGAAGGCGTCACTGTACAGCAGCGTCGCGCCAAACGCCCGCAGCAGCCGCGCCACTTTGCGCCCGATATTGCCCAACCCGACGACGCCGACCGTCTTGCCCGCAATCGTGTACGTCGTCGCGCCGGAGTCAATGGCGTGCCACCGGCCCGTCCGCACGTTGCGGTCCATCTCCAACATCCGCCGATACCAGGCCAGGATCAGGGCAAGCGTGTGCTCGGCCACGTCGGTCGAGTTGGCGCCGCCGTTGTTGGCCACGGGGATCCCCAACTCGCGACAGCGCCGGATGTCCAGTTGGTCAAAGCCCGCGCTCACCAGTTGGATCAGCTTCACCTTGGGCGCGGCCGCCAACACCTCGGCGCTGATGACGGCGGGAAAGAGAATCAGGAAGTCGGCGTCGCGCACCAACGCGATCTTGTCCGCGTCGGGCAAGCCGATGGGCGCGGTGACCACGTGATAGTCGGCGGGCGCATGTTGCGTGAGCAAGGCGGCCGTGTCCGCCGCCAGCCCGGTCAGGAACACTACATTAGGCATCGGTCACCGCTCCGTCCAGTAGTCCAGCACCAGCACATTCTCCAGATGCGGACGCAATATTTGACCAAACGCCTGGTGGGCCGGGTGCGGCAGATAGACGGCGCGCCCCGCCTCGTCGGCGAAGGTCACAAAGAAACAGTGGGTAAACCCCGCTGCCTTACCTTCGATGCTTACGTTCGTCCCCCACTCAAAGTCGCGGATGGCGTCGATCTGCCCCGGCAGCGCAGCAAAAGCCTGCTCCACGCCGCGGACATCCGCCGCGGTCGCCTCCGGCTTGAACGCAAACAACACCACATGACGCAAGACGCGCGTCGACGAACTCGGCGTGACGGACATGGCGCTCGTTCCTCTCTACGGTGTTAGCACACTCGGTTAGCGCATGGCTAGGGGCGGCGTTGAGGCAGCGATTACCCGCGCTCGATGAACCGGCAAAGACGCTCCATCGCCGGTTCCAGCACGGACATATCCGAGGCAAAGCACAGGCGTAGACTGCCCTCGCCGCCCGCGCCAAAGGCGGACCCCGGCGCAACGGCGACGCGCTCTTGCTGGAGCAGGTCTACGGCAAAGCCAAACGAGTCGTCCAGCCCGCTGATCGCGGGAAAGAGGTAGAACGCGCCTTCGGGCTTGGGCAGGGTGACGCCCTTGGTCTCACGCAGCGCGGCCGCACAAAAGGCCATGCGCTCGTGCAATTGCTCCACCAACCCGGCGATTTCGTCTTCACCGTAGCGCAGCGCCGCGATCCCGGCGTGCTGGATCATGGTGGCCGCGTGCGACACGATGAACTCGTTGATCGGCGTCGCCTTGGTGATCAGGTCGCGGCGGCTCACCGCCCACCCCAACCGCCACCCGGTCATGCAGTAGGCTTTGGAGAACGAATTGACCGCAATCACCGCGTCGTCGCGGTCACACAGCCGCAAGATGGACGGCGCGACATTGGTGTGGCCGTAGGTCAGCCGCTCATAGACCTCATCGGCCAGCAGCCACAGCCCATGCCGCCGCGCAAAGTCCAGCAGCATCGTCTGCTCCGCCACCGTCGCCGTCCACCCCAGCGGATTCGACGGCGAGGTGTACAGCAGCAGCCGCGTGCGCGGGGTGATGGCCGCCTCCATCGCGGCCAGGTCGGGCGTAAAGCGCCCGCCCTCCACCAAATAGGGCACTTCGACCGGCGTCGCGCCGTAGAGCTTGACGATCTCCGCCCCGTTCGGCCAGTTGGGCGTCAGGATCAGCGCCTCGTCGCCGGGGTTGATGGTGCAGCGGATGGTCAGGTTCAACGCCTGCAAGCCGCCCACCGTGACCACAATCTCGTGGCTGGGGTCAATCGTGACGCCGTGCAGCGCCGCGATCTTCTCGGCCAGCGCGCCGCGCAGCGTGGGCAGCCCGCCGTTCTCGCTGTAATAGGTCTGCCCGGCGTTGACCGCCTGGGCCAGCGCGTCCTTGATGAACTGGGGCGTGGGCAGATTCGATTCGCCAAAATGCAGCTTGAGGACGCCGTCCATGCCAAAGGCGATATCGGCCAGGTCGCGAATCCGCGACGGCTGAATCTGGGCCAGGCTGGAGGCAAGGTCAACGCGTGAGGTGGAGTAATCCGGCATGGCGGCAAGACCTTGTGTGTGGGAGCGCGCCGCGCTCGACAATCCGCTGCTGATGGGGAACATGACGCGCCGGACCGGCCTCTCTGCGCCGGCAACAACGCCCCTCCAATCTAGCACGGTTCCGCCGATCCGCCAAGCAGATCGGGCAACAACAAAACCTTCCCGAAAGCGTGCTTCCGGGAAGGTTTTTCACAGCAGACGCGCCGGTCTTGTCTCAAACCTTCAACCCACTCAACACCACGCCGGAAATAAAGTAACGCTGCGCCAGGGTGAAGAGCGCCAGCACCGGCAGGGTCATCACCGCGGCGGACGCCATCAGCAGATGGTCGCGCGGGTCCATCGTTTCCAGCGGCAAATACTGGAAGAAGCGCAGCCCCACCGCCGCCGTAAAAAGCTCGATGCGGTTCAGATAGATGAACGGGCCGAAGAAGTCGTTCCAGTCGTTGAGAAACTGGAGAATCGCCACGGTAGTCAGCGCCGGTTTCATCAACGGAATCAGCACCTCCCACAAGATACGAAACGGCCCGGCTCCGTCGATCGTGGCGGCTTCGTCTAGGTCGCGAGGGATGCTTAACAAGAACTGGCGCAGCAGGAACACCATGAACGCGCTGCCCCCCAGCCACGACCCGATGGTCAACGGCACAAAAGTGTTGATCAGCTTGAGCTTGAAGAACAGCAAGTACTGCGGGATGAGCGTCACCGTCGCCGGGATCATCATGGTCCCCAGCATGAGAATGAACCAAACGTTCTTGCCCACGAAATTGAAGCGGGCAAAGGCATAGGCCGTCATGCTCGCCGTGATCACCGTCCCGGGGATGGTGATCGCCACAATCAAGAAGCTGTTCGCCAACCAACGCGCAAACGGCACCGTGGTGAAGATCTCCACGTAGTTGCTCCACTGGGGCACGGACGGCACCAGGTGCGGCGTAAACGAACGCAGTTCCTGCCACGTTTGCAGGGAGCTGGAGGCGGTCCAGTAGAGTGGAAACGCAAACGACACACTGGCGATCGACAACAGCACATAGGCGGCGACCCTGCCGACCGTCCGCTGGCGTCGCCGCGCCTGCGAATAACTGCGGTCAGCCGCGGCCATGGTCGAAGGGACGGTTGTCGTGGTCATCGGCTATCACTCCCCATAATAGAAGACCCACCGCTTGGACAGCGTCATCTGCACAATCGTCAGAGCGATGATGATGATCGCAAAGAACCAGGCTAGCGCCGCCGCATAGCCCATGTTCCAATAGTCGAACGCGTGCTTCCAGATGTGCAGACTATAAAACCATGTCGCAAAGCCCGGCCCGCCTTCTGTTGCCACAAAGGCCGCCGCAAAAGTCTGCAACGCGCTGATGATCCCCAGCACCGTGTTGAAAAAGATCGTCGGCGTCAACAGCGGGATCGTCACGTTGACCACACGCTGCCACCAGTTGGCCCCGTCAATCGACGCCGCATCATAGAGCGTGTCGGGAATCCCCTGCAGGCCCGCCAGGAAAATGATCATCTGCGTCCCGCCGATGCCCGCCCACAACCGCATGGAGATCAGCGACGGGATGGCCCAACGCCGATCCGTAAACCAGCCCGGCGGGTTGCCGATACCCAGGTTCGACAGCGCCTGATTGACGATGCCGAAATCGGTGTCCAGCAGCCATTTCCAAAGCAGCACCGACGCCACCAGCGGCACGAGCGACGGCATAAAGAACAGGGTGCGAAAAATGGTCACACCCTTTAGCTTCATATTGAGCAGAATCGCTAGCGTCATGGACCCCAGCACACCCAGCGGCACGCCCACGCCCGCAAAGTAGAACGTGCGCCACAGGGATGGGTAGAACTGCTCGTCGTCGGTGAACATCTTGACGTAGTTGGCTGCGCCCACGAACTGGGGCGGGCTAAGCACGTCGTACTTCGTCAGGCTCAGATAGAGGGAAACTAACCCAGGCCCCACAAACAACCCAAAAAAGCCCAACAGCCACGGCGTCAGGAACAGATACCCATACAGATTCTCCCGCCGGCGCAGGCGCGACCACTTGCGGTTCACCGCCGGCCGCGGCGCGGCTTGTGTCATGCTTGCCATGTCTCACCCCTGGGTAATGCACTTGGGGAGAGGAGGCGCGCCCCCTCTCCCCGTCCGATCGACGCAGAGACTAGTTCGGCTCCATGTCCAATACGGTCTGGATCGCATTGTGCAGGTCCGCCAAGCCCTTCTCAAACTCCACGGGCTGGGTCGGGTCAAGGAGCAGCGTCATATACTGTGTCACCGCATCGGTGTACTCACGCCCGCGCGAGTTGGCCGGCGCGTGCGCAGCCAGGCCGTTTTCCAGATTGGTCAGGAACCACTCATGGATCGGATTCTCGGCGATGAGCTTCTGCATCGTGTCCGGCCGCACAAACGCGCCCTGCCCGGCCACCAGGTTAAAGCTGAAGCAGCCCTCTTCGTTAGTTATGTGCATGAGGAACTGCATGGCCTCGGTCGGATGCTTGGTCCCATTCAGGATGTTCCACGTGCCGCCGCGCAGTTGGCTGGGGAAACGCCCGTCTTCCCGGGTCGGGAAGAGGATCTGCGTCGCCTCGACCAACGCCGGGTCCTCGGCACCGCGATCCAGATTGCGCACATCGAGCGAACCACTCCAGTTCATGCTGATCTTGCCTTCGAGTTGCGCCGCCGGCAGGCCGCCCTGGATCGAGCCGGGCGCGGGCAGTACCTTGTCCACCACCGCCAAATCGTACAGCCAGCGCACGCCGGCCTGAGCGTTTTCGTCGTCCAGCAGCAGACACTGGGTGCCTTCCTCGTTGATCAGGAAGCTATTCCAGATTCGGCACAACACCGTCAGGGTCGCCTCGCCTGGAGTGACCCCCAAGCCAAAGCGAACGCCGTCCTGATACAGCGTGCGCGCCCATTCGCCGATGGTGTCCATCGACGTCTCATGCCCGGTCGGGTCGGGCAGCTCGATGCCCGCCTCACGGAAGTGCACGGCATTCGTAACTAAGGAGTCATACCCGGCCCAACCCCAGCTCGGCAGGCCGTAGAGTTTGCCCTGGTAATACTGGAGCGACATGAAACGCTCGTACCACTGGGTCAGGTCCAAGTCCGCCGCCGCCACGAGGTCGTCAATGGGCATGATGATCTGCTTGTCGATGGCCCGCCAGAAGTGGAAGTGTGACGGGTCAAACGCGCAAATATCACCCAAATCGCCCGCGGCGTGCTGGGCATACATCTTGCCGTAGTTGTCCTGCTGGCTGGAGCCGGTCAAGGGCCGGAACTCGATGGAGACGTTGGGATTCGCAGCCTGGAACGTCTCAATGCGCTCTTCGTTCCAGCCGGTGCCGGGATTGCAGTCCGTAGCGATGGCGAGGGCCGCGCC
>CAYJQA010000018.1:0-13152 GCA_964372065.1 uncultured Litorilinea sp. | reverse complement strand
GATGCGTTCCTCGTTCCACCCGGAACCGGGGGCGCGGAACGTATCCCACTTCAATTGCACGGTCTCACCGGCGGGCGCGGCCGCGCCTTCGCCGCCGGTCGCCGGGGCGGCGGCGGGCGCACACGCCGCCAACACACCTAACGCGGCCGCTGCGCCGCTCCAGTGTAGGAACCTGCGTCGCGAAATCGGTTGGGTCATGATCCGGATTCCTCCTGTTGATTTGGGTCATTAACTGAGTGTGGAGACAATCCGCGCCACAAGACTACGTCGCGCGGAAATGGGGAGCAAGGGTCTTGGGCGGCGCATAGGACGCGTCGAAACGATCTGATGCGGACGCAAGTTAGCTTGCGCCCAATGGCAACCGTCCGCGGAACACACAGCGCACACACACCGGCGCGGAAAGGCACAGGGAGACCCACATCGGTTGTGCTAGAGCTTCAGGCGGCCCTATTTCACCATACTTCGTCCCACCGCGCAAACCCACATGCCGCGACCATTCCCGGCCACGGCATGCGCTTGGAACGCGCTCCGCATGTCTGGTATAGTAGACCGCGCTTACCGGCCCCCTACCCTTCAGGAGAACAAGATGCGCTACTCGGTGTTGACCAATACCCGGCTATCACCCACCCTACTGGAGTTGTTGGCCCCCACCTGCGATGTGACCATCTGGCGCGGCGCAGACACCGACCCGGCCGTCTTCGCGGCGACCGAAGGCCTGTGTGTCTACGGTCACCCCAAGATCGACGGCGCGCTCATGGACCGTATGCCCAAGTTGCGCGTCATCAGTAATTTCGGCGTCGGCGTCGACCACATCAACCTGCACGACGCGCACGCGCGCGGCATCGCCGTCGGCAACACGCCCCGCCTGGTGGACGGCGCCACCGCGGACATGACCTTTGCCCTGCTCATGGCCGTGGCGCGCAACCTGATTGTCGGCGACCGCTACGCCCGCGGCCCCGAGTTCACCGCCTATGACGTCAATCTCTGGCACGGCAGCGAGATTCACGGCGCTACCATCGGCATCATCGGCATGGGCAACATCGGCCAGCAGGTCGCCCGCCGCGCTCACGGCTTCGATATGCGCGTCCTCTACTACAACCGCCGCCCCAATCCCGCCGCCGAAACCTATCTGGGGGCCACCTACACCCAACTCCCGGACCTATTGGCTCATTCCGATTATGTCACGCTCAATCTGCCGCTGACTCCTGAATCACGCCACATCATCGGCCGCGAGCAGTTGCGCCAGATGAAGCCCACCGCCTATCTGATCAACGTGGCACGCGGCGGCGTCGTGGACCACGACGCCTTGGTCCAGGCGCTGACCGAAGGCTGGATCGCGGGCGCGGCACTGGATGTGACCGAGCCGGAACCGCTGCCCCGCGACCATCCGCTGTTGACCATGAACAACGTCGTGATCACGCCGCATCTGGGCAGCGCCACCCGCCAGACGCGCTACAACATGGCCCGGCGCACCGTTGACAATCTGCTCGCCGGGTTGGCGGGCGAGCCGTTGCCAAGCCGCATCGCTTAACTGCGGGAACCTTTCCGCGGCCCGCACGTCTTTGCAGAATGGCCGCGAACGACGGCGGCTGCTTACGACCGGCCCACCGGCCAATCACAAGACAAGGCACTTGCCTGTCCATCAACATCCACAGCAATGCCATCGCGCGAGGTCCAGTCAGGGCGACGCAACGGCCCTGTCATGCGCCCGCGTGCGCGACGCGCGTGGCTCGCGCCGCCCAAACGCCCGCAGCACAAGTTGTTCCTCAAACGCCATGTGCGCTTCCATGGCCGCTTCGGCGGCAGCAACGTCCCGCGCCGCGACCGCCTCACAGATGGCGCGGTGCAAGCCCACCTCTTGCGCCATGACCTCCTTCACCGTGATGTCACGGAGCAGGACAAACTCAGTCTCCCGCAGGCTTGGCGGCACACTCCGCATCAAGTTGTCCACCAAAGGCACATAGAACGGGTTGTGGGTCATCTTCGCCAAGAGTATGTGAAACTCGTAGTGGACGCGTACCCATGTCGAGCGGGCCTCCAGCGCGACCGCGTCGGCATAAGCGCCGAAGAGTGCGCTCAATTCGACGATCTCTTCGCTTGTCCCCCGCTGCGCCGCCAGCCCGATCACGGGAATCTCCACTACGCGGCGCGCCTCAATCCGCATCAAGCGCATCTCCCGCTGCAAGCTGATGGGGGCTGACGGGTTCTCCATGTCCGGCATCAACTGGTGGATGTTGCGGGAAACAAACGTGCCCTGCCCGGCGCGGCTCTCCACCACGCCCAATGCCGCTAACCCCTGCAGCGCCTCGCGAATCGAAGAGCGACCCACGCCTAGCATGTCGATCAACTTGCGTTCCGATGGCAGCTTATCGCCGGGCGCGAGCCGTCCCGCCTGAATCTGGCGGATGAGTTGCTCCACGATGGACTCCACCACGGTGACCTTGCGCGGTTGCTCCAAGACTAGGTTAGGCATGCAGGGGTCTCCTTGGACTATGGTCGCCAACCAGGCGCCGCGCGCCGGTGTCATGGTTCACAAAAACACGTTTGGCAGTCGGTGGTCGCCATTATAGCCGCAACGGGCATCCTGTTCAACGGAGCGATCGCAGTTCCCCCAGCCACGCGACTTCCCTGCGCGCGCCGTACGTCTTGCCGTCGCTTGGCCGATTCGCCACAGGGCCGGATCATGGTACAATAGCGTCGAAAGTAGGCGTCGGCGCAGGCCGGAGGGCGGTCAGCCGGAACGTCGTCTCCTCCCTGTCGTTGTCCGGATCAACTCGTTCAGGCACGCTTGTGTCGCGCATAGCCGCCCGACTGTCGCAGCTCATCCCGGCGATCATCGCTTGGCAGACCGCGGTGGCGGAGGTGCGGCGCGCATCTTGCCCTGACCGGACTTATCCCCGAACGAAAATTCCCATGCGATCGCCAACAATTCTGGCGGTTCGCTAGAGGCGTCGCAGTTCATGTTTAGCGAACTGGTCAGCGCACATCGCCGCAAAGTCATCCGAGGAGCCTGCATCCTCGCCGCCTGGTTCATCGCGGCGGTCGCCTTGTTCGTCATCTATGGATTGTCGCCCGCCCAGTTGGCAGACAACGGCAGGCTCCTCACCGCGCACTTCCTGTTAGGGTTTTGGGTTGTCGCCGTCACTGCGACGATCACCTGGTTATGGACCCAATGGCGCGCCAGCCAGGCCATTCAGAGCCGCCGCTATGTGACCCCCTTCAATCGCCACAATGCCGTCGTGTTGGTCATTGACCCCATGTCGCATGCCATCATCGACGCCAATCCCGCCGCCCAAACCTTCTACGGCTATACGCGTGCGCAGTTCGTGCGGATGACCGTCGCCGACCTCAGCGGCAACGCCGATGCACAGCAGGGCCATTTCGAGTCCACCCATACGCTCGCCGATGGCTCGCAGCGTGTGGTCGAGGTCTATTCCGGCCCCATCACCGTCGGGCCGCAGCAGTTGGCCTACTGGATCATCCATGACATCACGGAGCCCACGCGCTACAAAGAGGCGCTGGCCGCCAGCGAGGAGCGCCTGCGCCTCGTCCTCGATGCCGTCCACGACGGCCACTGGGAAATCGACCGCGCCACCCATCACAGCTACTTCTCCGATCGCGTATTCACCATGCTCGGCTATAACCCCGTCCCCCACGCTGAAGCAACAGAGTTCCTGGTGGGCCTCATCCATCCCGACGACCGCACAGGCTACGACCGTCTGCTCATGGCACTGGCCGACCTCCGGACCGACGAGTTTTCCCAAGACCTGCGGCTGCGGGCCAAAGACGGGAGTTGGCGGGAGATTCGTCTGCGGGGCAAATGCATCGAGCGCAGCCCCTCCGGGCGCGTCCTGCGGGTCGTAGGCACGCACACCGACGTCACGGACAGCAAGACCATCGCGCGCCAACTGGAGATCAGGTCCGCCGCCCTCAACGCCGCGGCCAATGCCATCGTCATCACCGACAGCAACGGTACCATCGAGTGGGTCAACCCGGCCTTTACGCTGCTCACCGGCTACACCGCCGATGAGGCCATCGGCCACAACCCGCGCATCCTCAAGTCGGGCCAGAATGATGCGGAGTTCTACCGCCAGTTGTGGGCGACCATCGCCGCCGGGCGCGTCTGGCATTCGGAAGGCATCGTCAACCGTCGCAAAGACGGCTCACTCTATGCCGAACAGATGACCATCACGCCCGTGCTGAATCAAGCCGGGGCCATCAGCAACTTTGTCGCCATCAAGTTCGACATTACCGAGCGCAAACAGACCCAGGCGGCGCTCCAGGCAGAACGCGACTTTGCCCATCAAATCATGGAATCCATGGGCGAAGGCTTGGCCGTGGTCGATGCCACAGATCGCTTCACCTATGTCAACCCCGCGCTCTGCGATCTGCTGGCACAGCCGGCCGGCAACCTGCTCGGCGCCCCTTGTCACACCTATTTGGTCAATGTCGACGGCGGCAGCCCGCAGGCTGCCGAAGCCGCCATGGGCCGGCGCAGTTACGAAGTCCGCTATTCCCGCGGCAACGGTGAAACCGGCTATGCCCTGGTGACCGAAGTCCCCCGACCGCAGGCGACGCGTGACCAAGGCCGGATTCTCGTCTTCACCGACTTGACCAAGCGCAAACTCATCGAAATGGAGTTGGCTACCGCGCGCGACCGGGCGCTCGAAGCCTCACGGATGAAGTCCGAGTTCCTCGCCAACATGAGCCACGAAATCCGCACGCCGCTCAACGGCATCATCGGCATGAGCGGGCTGCTCATGGGCACCACCCTGGACGCCGAACAACTCGAGATCGCCGGCACGATCCGCACGAGCAGCGACGCCCTCCTGAGCATCATCAACGAGATCTTGGACTTCTCGAAGATTGAAGCAGGCAAACTCGAGCTGGAGACGTTCACCTTCAATCTTCACGACTGCATCGCCGAGGCCCTGGACCTGCTGGCCTACAAAGCCAACGACAAGCGGCTGGAGCTGGCCTGCTATCTCGCCCCCGACGCGCCCACCATGGTCCAGGGTGACGCCACACGCTTGCGCCAAATCCTAGCCAACCTCATTGGCAATGCCGTCAAGTTTACCCAACTGGGCGAAGTCGTGGTCTCCGCCCGCGTTCAGCGCATCACCGACGACGGCTATGTGATCCAGTTCTCCGTGCGCGACACGGGGATCGGCATCCCCACCCACCGTATCGACCACCTCTTCCAACCCTTTAGCCAGGTCGACGCCTCGACCACGCGGCGCTTTGGCGGCACCGGCTTGGGGCTGACCATCAGCCGGCGCCTGGTGGAAATGATGGGCGGAATCCTGTGGGTAGACAGCGAGTTGGGCGTCGGCTCCACGTTCCATTTCACCGTGTATCTGGGCCGCGCCCCGGTGGAGGCCGTCCCGCCCTACCCACGCAGCCTGCAACAACTGGCAGGCCGGCGCATGCTCATTGTCGACGACAACCAGACCAACCGCTCCATCCTCACGCGCTATGCGCAGCACTGGCAGATGGACTATATCGCCTGCGCCAGTGGGCCGCAGGCGCTTGAGGAGCTTCAGCAGCGCAGCGATTTTGACGTGGCGGTGCTCGACATGATGATGCCCGAGATGGATGGCCTCGCCCTGGCCCTCGCCATCCGCCAACTGCCGACCGCGGGCCGCATCCCCCTCGTGCTCTTGACCTCGGCGGGCGGCATCGCGGACGACCCGCGCCTGTCCGCGATAGACGCCCATCTCAGCAAGCCGGTGAAGGCCGATCAACTGGCGCGGGCGCTGCTGGACACCATCCATATGCGCGTTTTCAGCCGCCGTATCAGCAACGACGCGCCCAGCGCATCATTCGAGCGGCTGGCCGAACGCATCCCCCTGAATATCCTACTTGCCGAGGACAACCTGGTTAACCAGAAAGTCTCCATGCGGATTCTGGAGCGGCTTGGCTACACGCCCACCTTGGTCGCCAACGGCGTGCAGGCGCTCGAGGCCGTCCAGTCCCGGCCCTATGACTTGGTCCTCATGGATGTGCAGATGCCCGAGATGGACGGGATCGAGGCCACGCAGGCCATTCGCAATATCCTTGACGCCCACCGGCAGCCGGTGATCATTGCCATGACTGCCCACGCCATGGGCGGTGACCGCGATGCTTGTCTTGCGGCTGGTATGGACGACTACATCAGCAAGCCCGTGCGCATCGAAACGCTTATTCAGAGGATCGAACAATTCGGGGCGCGCTCGCGCACCCCCCTTGGACAAGATGCCGGATGACCAGCGAAAACGGAACGGTGCGTATCCTCATCGTCGAGGATACCCTTAGCCTACTCAAGCTATACAGTCATGTGCTCCGGCGCGCCGGCTATCTGGTGGACGAAGCGGCCTCCGGCGCCGAAGCGCGCGTCGCCATCCAGGAGCGTACGCCCGACATTGTGCTCCTCGACCGGGTTCTGCCCGATGTGGACGGCAGCGAGATTGTCGCCTGGATCAAGGACGCCCCCGAATTCGCCAACATCTTCGTGATCATGCTCTCGGCCCTCAAGACCACCGAAGACGACCGTGTCAGCGGCTTTGCGGCCGGCGCCGACGACTACATCGTCAAGCCGGTGAGCCGCCGCGAGTTGCTCGCGCGCATCAAGGTTGCCGCGCGGCTGATCTTGACCCAAAGGGCGCTCCAGGTCAGCGAGGCCAAGCACCGGTCCTTGGCCGAAAACTCGCCCGATGTCATCATGCGCCTGGACCCATCCGGCCAACCGACCTACGTCAACCAACGGATCGAGTCCATTCTTGGCCTCTCGCCCGATGCGTTCCTCTCGCAGCGCGACCTTAGACTCAGGTTTGCCCCATCTCTGATCGATGCCTGGCGCGTCGCCTGCATGGAGGTCGTCGCCAGTCGCAGCCCGCGCCATTTCGAGTTTTCCCACGAGGTGGAGGGGCGCACCCTCTTTGTCGACACGCGCCTGGTGCCCGAGTTCGATCCGCAAGGCGAGGTCGTCTCAGTCTTGGCCGTCTTGCGCGATTTTTCCGAGCGCGTCCGTTCCGAACAGGCCATCGCACGCCTCGCCGCCGTCGTCGAGCAGTCTATTGACGCCGTCATCATTACGGCCCCCGACGGCGTCATCGAGTATGTGAATCATTCCTACGAGGATCTGATCGGTTGTCGCAGCGCCGAATTGGTCGGGCGGGTCTTGATGAACTCCACTCCCCAGTCCGAAAGCGACTTCTTCCGGTGCTTTCGCGACGCCCTGGTCGACAGGGCTGCCTGGACCGGCCCGACTCTGCTGCGCCGGTCCGACGGTACCACCATCGACGTGGAAGCCCATATCTTCCCGGTCCTGGACGCCAGACAGACGCCCATCAGCCTGGTCGGTTTCCTGCGCGACATTACCGACCGCCGGCGCAACGAACACGAGCGCGAGTTGGTCCAGGTCGTGGCGTCTGCACTGCGCAAGGCCACCCGGCGCGACGAAGTGGTCGAGATCGTGCTCAACCAGATGATGACGCTCTTCAATGTCGCCGGCGCGTCGATCTGCGCCTTCGACGGCCACGCGCACCAGATCGTCGTCGAGCAGGCTGTTGGCGATATCGCCGCCACCGCCGGTCTCCATCTCGACGACACCGGCGGTCTGGAGCAGCTCCTTCATTCCACCGGTGACCTCCTGGTGTTTGACGGGAACGCCCGGCCGATTCCGGCTGAACTAGCCGCTTTGCTGCCCGGCGCATGTACCTGTGTGGGCGTGTCCTTGGTCCAAGAAGAACAGAATCTGGGCGTCATGTGGGTTACCAGCGCCACCACTATCGCGGACCAAGCTGTCCGCTTGCTGGCAGCCATCGCCGACATGGTGGCCAACACGCTCCAACGCGTAACATTGTTCGACGAGTTGGAACGCTACGCCACCGCCCTGGAAGACCGCGTCGACGCGCGCACCCACGAACTGGCCGAAGCCAACCAGCGCCTCCTCGAGTTGGACCGACTCAAGTCCAAGTTCGTATCCAACGTGTCCCACGAGTTGCGCACGCCCATCAGCAATCTCAAGCTCTACCTCTCCTTGCTCCAGCGCGGTAAGCAGGACAAGCGCGCCCACTATGAGGCGATGCTCCAGACCAGCGCCGAACGTCTCGGCCAATTGGTAGAAGATATCCTCAATCTGTCGCGGCTGGAGATCAGTCACTTTCAGCCCAAGGAGATGGAGCCGACCGACCTCAACGCCGTCATCAACCAGATCGTCGCGCTCCATCAGCCGCAGGCGGAAACCACCGGTCTGCGGCTCACCTTCGACCCCGACCGCGATCTACCGCTGATCGTCGGCGACTACAATCAGTTGTCGCAACTGGTCACGAACCTGGTCGTCAACGCCCTCCACTACACGCCGCGCGGTGTGGTCGCCATCAAGACCGACCGCCTGCCGAACGAGGCGAGCATCTTGCTCTCGGTGGAAGACACGGGCGTGGGCATCATGCCCGAAGACCTGCCGCACGTCTTTGACCGCTTCTACCGCGGCAACCACCGCCAGAGCACCGACATCCCCGGCACCGGCTTGGGGTTAGCCATCGTCAAAGAAATCGTCGAGATTCACCACGGCGAGATCACCCTCCAAAGCCAGGTGGACGTCGGCACGCGGGTCGAAGTCCGTCTGCCCATCCCCACCGGCTTGCGCCCCTCTTTGATTTGACGCCTGGCGCGCCGGTGGAATCCGCCGCCACACCGACCCATGTGACTCGCGCACGGCTCTGAGTCAGCTCTCAGACGAAACGACGCCATGACCTCAACTGCGATTTCCCATGAGCAGGAAGCTAAGTTCCGTGTCACGGAGTTGGCCGTCTGCCAAGCGTTCCTGTCCGGCTTGACCGACCAGGGCTATACCAGCGCGGACCTGGGCGAGAGCGACGAACGCGACACCTATCTCGACACGCCCGCCTTCGACCTGGTGCGCCGCGGGCTGGTCGTCCGCCTGCGCCGGGCCGGCGATCGCATCACGCTAGGGGTCAAAGGGCTAGCCGCGGATCGCACCGCGCTTATCCAGGACCGGGTTGACATCGCCGTCCCGCTGCCGCCCGACACCGCCATGACGCAGTACGCGACCTGCCCCGCGGCCATCGCCGCCGCCATTGCCCCCCTGCTCCCGCCCGGAGCGCACCCCACGACGCCCATCGCGCATGTCCATCAGGTGCGCCAGCGGCGGCGCATCGGCCCGCCCGGCGCAGATCAACCTGTCGCCGAGTGGAGCCTAGACGACGTGACCGTCGTCGCGCCTGGCCCACGGGGCGATCTCCAGCCTGCGGCCACGTTCATGGAGTTGGAGCTTGAACGACTCCCCGCCGGCGATATGGAGCAGTTCAACCGTCTGCTCGCCTGCGCGCCCATCGGCGCGGGGCTGGAGCCGTTGACCGACAGCAAGCTGGAGCGCGCGCTGCTGTCCTTTCCGGGTGAGGGCGCGGGCGTCACGCCGCAGATGGATGTCGCCGAAGCATGTCGCCGCATCCTCTATCAGCAGTACATCGCCCTCCTGGTCTTGGAGCACGCCGTGCGCCGCGGCGACGACCCGGAGCCGGTCCATGACATGCGCGTCGCCATCCGCCGGGCGCGCGCCGCCATCCACCTCTTTGCCGCCTATTTCCGCAAGGGAGCCTTGCGGCCCCATGTGACCGGGCTGCGCCGGTTGGGCCGGGCGCTGGGCGCGGTGCGCGACCTGGACGTGGCGCTGGCAAACCTGGCTCGCTTTCGCAAACAACAGCTGCGTGACCGGCGCAAGGGCTTCAAGTTGCTGCGTGGGCAGATGGAGGCGGAACGGGCGCGAGCGTGTGTGGCCTTGCTGGACCATCTCGACAGCCAGACCTATCGTGACTGGCTCATCGACTTCGCCCAGTTCTGCCAGACGCCCGGCCACGGCGTCCGCAAAGTTGCCGTCCACGACCACGAGATCCCGCCGCGCCAGGTCCGCCA
Source organism: uncultured Litorilinea sp. (assembly GCA_964372065.1). Classification (GTDB taxonomy): domain Bacteria; phylum Chloroflexota; class Anaerolineae; order Caldilineales; family Caldilineaceae; genus QEUY01. The sequence continues at coordinate 3,237 of CAYJQA010000018.1, read as the reverse complement.
CACCTTCCCCGGCGTGATCCTGGGCTGCTTCTTAGCGGTGCGGGCCTATGAAGACGCCTTCGCGCAGGCCGACCTGCCTGCCCTGGACACCTTCCACAGTCTACGTATCACGTGCAAATACCTGCGCTACAGCCTCGAGTTTACCCGCCACCTGCTCGGCGCGCCGGGTGAAGCCATCATCGCTCAACTCAAGCTGCTCCAAGACCACCTGGGCGAGCTTAACGACGCCCGTGTCGAACTGGAACGGCTGGCGGCGTGGACCCTCAAGCGCCCCAAAACCGATGCCATCGCCGCGCGGCGCGCCGCGCTCGAGGCGTCCGTGACCACCTTGACCACCACTTTCCCGCCCCTCTATGCGCATTTCGTCGCCGTCGAAAACCGCACCCTCTTGGGCGCGGCGCTCGCCCAACTCTGACCCACACACGCGAGCCGCGCCGCGGGGGGTGTTACTTTACCACCCCGCCGCGCCGCGCCGGGTGGTATGACCCCCCGGGGCGCGGCAACGTTCCCGATCGCCTCATTACGCCGTCACATCCACCCGTAATCCGGGGCGGCGTGACGTCTACCTACGGTCTAGGACTCGATAGCCTGCAGCGCCTCGATGATGGGCGCGGCCTCCGTTTCGAGAATGGCCTGCACATCGGCGAACGCCGTCGCCACATCATCGGACTGCACCGTGATGCGCTCCAGACCGCCACCGATGATCTGGTCGCCGCCCGGCACCCACACGCGGGCCGAGTCCTGCGGCAGCGTCAACGGTAACTGGTCGACCGCCGTCTTGAACTGCGGATTCTCGGCAAAGTAGGTCTGCATATCGGCGCTCTCGACCGCACTCTTGCGGACGGGCATGTACCCGGTCGTTTGTGACCACCAGGTCGTGTTTTCGGTGTTTGACGCCCATACCATGTACTGGAGCGCGGCGCTGCGCTTCTCCTCCGGCGTGCTGCTCAAGATGCTCAACCCGGCGCCGCCGGTGCAGCAGCCGAAGTTCTTCTCCTTGGGCAAGAAGGCCGTGCCATACTCAAAGGTGGCGGTGTCGCGCACGCCGCCCATCGAGCCGGTGGACAACATGGTCGCGGCCGTCAGCCCGTTGACAAAGTCCGTCTGTGCATCCGCCGAGGGCACCGCCCATTTCCACTCATGGACGGTATCCTTATAGAACTGGCCGGCGCGGATGGTGTCCTCATCCGTCATGTGCATGGTGAAGTCCGGGTCGCTGTATTTGCCGCCGAACTGCCACGCCACACCCTGGAACAACCACGCGATATAGCTGGCCCCGTTCGGGTGGGCAAAGGCCGCCGTCGCGATCTTGTCGCCGTCCATCTTGAGCAACTTCGGCGCCCACTCCTGGAACTCCATCCACGTCTCCGGTCCCCGGTCCGGCAGACCGGCTTCCGCCCACTTCTCCTTGTTGTAGTAGAAGAGCGGGGTGCTGCGGGCGAAGGGAATCCACCAGTGGACACCGTTGCGGAAGCCCTCGTTGATCAACGAGTCCTGATAGTCTGCCAAATCCACGTCTTGGGCGGCCAGCAGATCGTCCAGCGGAGCCAGGTTCTCGCTCACATAGAACTTGAACCACCACACGTCGCTCAACACCGACATATCGGGCGCGGTGCGCGCCTGGAGCGCGGCCGTCACCTTCTGCGCCGTCTCCTCATAACTTCCCTGGTACTGATAGTCCAAGACGATCTGCCCGGCGAACTCCTCGTTGAAGCGATCGGCCAGCGCCTGCTGGGCCTCGCCCAATTGCCCGCCGAAGCTGCTCCACAGCACGACGGTTGGCGCTTCCTGCGCCGGGGCGGCCGCGCCGCCGCCAGCCGCCGGAGCCGCCGGCGCGACTGTCGGCGCACACGCCGCCAACGCCATCGTCGCGGCGCCTGCCCCCAGTGTCTTCAACAGTTGCCGGCGATTCATGCGATGCATAGACATAGTTGCTCCTTTTGTGTGCTTCCCGAATTGTGTTACGCAAATGGATGGTTACCGCTGTGATCTCTTGTCCTACCCTTTGACCGCGCCGGCCGCGATCCCCTCGACGATATACCGTTGAGCGTAGAGAAAGATGATCGCCACCGGAAGAACAACAAACAGCGTCCCGGCCATGATTGGCCCCCATTGAATCGTGCCTTCTTCCACACGCAGCCAGAAGACGCCGATGGGCAGGACGCGCATGTCCTTGGTATTCGTCACCAACAGCGGCCACAAAAAGTCATTCCACTTGGCGACCAGACTCAACATGCCAAACGAGATAATGGCCGGCTTGGCTAGAGGCATGACGACCGCCCACAACGTGAGCAGGTGTCCCGCGCCGTCCACCCGGGCCGCGTCCAGCACCTCCAGCGGCAGCGTCCGATAGTATTGGCGCAGGAGGAAGGCCCCATAGGCCACCGACGCGCCGGGCACGATGATCCCCTGATAAGTATTCACCCAGCCCAGCGCCGCCACGGTGAGGTAGTTGGGCAAGATCGTGACCTGGCCGGGGACCATCAGCGCGGCCAGCAGCACAATAAAGAGCCAGTCGCGCTTGGGAAAACGCAGAAACACAAACGCATAGGCCGTCGTGACGGCAAAGAAGATCTCAAACCCGCTGCCGAAGAAGGTCGTGATAATCGTGTTGATGTAGTAACGGCCAAACGGCGCCGAGTTCCACGCCCGCGGGAAATTCGCCAGCGTCGGCTGCTGCGGAATCCACGTCGGCGGAATCCGATAGATCTCCTGGTTGAACTTGAACGCGCCAATGATCATCCAGTAAACCGGCAGCCCGATCAGCGCCACAATCGCCGCCAGCCCCAGATAGCTCACGGCCTGCGGCAGCGGCCCGCGCCGTTGGCCCACCCAACTGGTCACGGCATGGGCTTGACCCATCGGTCGCACAACTAAGTCTTGCGTCAAATTCGCTTCTGCCATACGTCGCCAACCTTCCCCTGTGCTGTGACTTCCTCGCCGTGGTCTCGCCGCGGACCGGGACTCGCTGACCTGCGCCCCATCCGCTGTGCGCCGTCGTCTGCGCCTAGCTGTAATGCACCGACCGCTCGCTCGTCCGCATCTGCACCAGCGTGAAGATGAGCATGAAGATGAACAGCAGCACAGCCGACACCCCGGCGCGCCCGGCGTTGAAGGCCACAAAGCCTTGTTCGTACAAGTAGAAGATTAGGGTCGTCGTGGCGTACACCCGGCCGCCGTCGGTAATCACCGTGAATATTTCAAAACACAGAAACCCCGTGATGACGGTTGTAATAA
>CAYJQA010000017.1:0-21350 GCA_964372065.1 uncultured Litorilinea sp. | reverse complement strand
GGTGTACTCCTGGCGGTCGTAGCCGGTGATGGCGCGCGGGTCGAGACTGCGCTGCTTGAGCACGTAATCCAGCAGGACGCGCGTCCCCGCGCCGCGCTGGCGGTTGACAAAGATCACGTCGTCACGCAGCAGGTCCGGCAGGTCGGTCAGCGCCTTGGGGTTGCCCTTGGGCACGATGAGGCCCTGTTCGCGGTTGGCATAGCCCAGCAGCACGACGTGGACGCCATGCGCCGTAAGCAGGCGTTGCACGTAGCTGACGTTGTATTCGCCCGTCTCCTCGTCCAACAGGTGCGACCCCGCCAGGTGGGCTTCGCGGCGTTGAAGCGCCAACAGCCCGCCCATGCTGCCCACGTGCGCCGAGGAAAGCGACATCTCCGGGTTGCGCTGCTGGAGTTGGTCGGCCAGCAGGTCCAGCGTCATGTCATGGCTGCCGATGACGACGATGGTGTGGTCGACGCGGCGCGCCGGGCGCAGTAACTCGACGGTGACTTGGTCGCCGGGCTGATGGCCTTCCGAGAAGCGGGGCACGGTGAGCACGCCGTCGGCTTTGACCAGCGACATGAGCACGCCCGCGCCGCCGGGCAGCGGCGTCGCGACGACGCGCTCGCCTACCTTGCCCAAGGTGACGCGCACAAAGTGGTCTTCGCCCATAGGGGAGGCCAGCTTACGCGTGAGGGTGGCGGTGAGGGTGGGCCGTTGCGGCGGGCGCAGCCCTTGCCAGCGACAGAGCAGCGGCGTGACGATCAGGTCAAAGGTCACGGAGGCGGAGACGGGGTAGCCGGGGATGCCCACCAGCGCCCGCCCGCGGGCGACGCCCAGCGCGACCGGGTGGCCGGGGCGGATGGCGATGCCGTGGACGCACAGCGTGCCCAACTCGCGGATGATGGCCGAGGTGTAGTCCTCGGAGCCGGCGGACGACCCGGCGTTGACGGCGACCAGGTCATGGTCGGCGAGCGCGGCTTCCACCGCGGCCTTGAGGCTGGCATAGTTGTCGGCGACGATGGGCAGCCGCGTCACAATGCAGCCGGCTTCTTCGGCCTGTGCGCCCAGCATAATGGAGTTGTATTCGATGATGTCGCCGGGCTTGAGGTCGCTGCCGGGTGTGACCAGTTCGGTCCCCGTCGGCAGAATGGCGACGCGCGGGCGGCGATACACCGCGACCTCGGTATGGCCCGCGCCCGCGATCGCGCCCAAGTCCTGGGCGCGCAGCCGGTGATTGGCGGGCAGGACCAACTCGGTGGCAACGATGTCCTCGCCCATGGGGCGGACATGAGTCCACGGCGCGGACGCGGCCAGGATCTCGATTTCGTCGCCGCCCGCGCCGCTCTCCGCGCTGCGGTTTGTGCCGGGGATGTGCTGCGTCTCCTCGATCATAATGACCGCGTTCATGCCCGCGGGCAGGGGGTCGCCGGTGTCCACGGGGACGGCTTCCGTGCCGATGCGGAGACGCCGCGGGCTGGTCTCGGTCGCGCCGCGCGTCGTCTCGGCGCGCACGGCATAGCCGTCCATGGCCGCCGCGTGGTAATGGGGCGAGGAGATGCGCGCCCAGATGGGCGCGGCGGTGATGCGGTCGCGCGCGGCGGGCAGCGAGACGGTCTCGGCAGCCAGCGGCTGGAGCAGCCCGGCGGCGTCCAAGGCCGCGTGCCACGCGGCCAACGCCTCGCCCAGGGGGACGTCATGCAGATAGATGTTGCGGGTCGATGTAGGGTCGGTCATGGCATCCATTCAGAGAGAAGAAGTATCTACCCCATAGAACGCAAAGAGCACACAGACCGCAGGGATTAGCTCGCTCTGACTTTGGTGTTCTTTGTGGTCTTTGCGGTTCATCCTTCGGCAAGGTTAGTGCAGATAGACGGTGACCCAGTCGCCCTGGCGCAGACCGCCCGCATCCAGCGGGACTTGAACCACGCCATCGGCGTTGACCAGGGTGTAGATGAGGTTGGACTTGCCAAAGACGGGCACGGCCCATGTTGCGCCGTCACGCTCTTCCAGCCGCACCTGGACGTAATCCTCGCGACCGGTGGCGGACGCGATGTTGCGGGCCAGGCGCGCTTGGACGCGCGGCTTGGCGATGGCCTCCGCGCCCAGATAGGCGCGGATGGCGGGCGCGACCACTAGGTCAAAGATGACCATGGCCGAGACCGGGTTGCCCGGCAGCCCAAAGACCGGCTTGCCGTCGCAGACCGCCAGGATGGATGGCTTGCCGGGGCGCACACTCAACCCATGCACCAGCACGCCCGGCTTGCCCAATCCCGCGATCACCCCCACGCTCATGTCGCGATAGCTGACCGAGCTGCCCGCGGAAAAGACGACGATGTCGGCCTCGGCGTACGCTTTGGCCGCGGCGGCTTCGAGCTTGGCGCGGTCGTCGGGCACGATGTCGTAGGTCAGCGGCGCGCCGCCGTGACGGCGGACGAGCGCGGCCAGTGTGTAGGAGTTGATGTCGCGCACCTGGCCCGGTCCGGTGGGTTGGTCGGGCGGCACGACTTCGTCGCCGGTGGAGAGGATCGCCACGCGCGGGGGCACGGCGACTGCGATCGCGGTGATGCCCAGTGCGACCAGCCCGCCGATGTCCTGGGGGCGCAACCGGCGGCCCGGCCCCAAGATGAGGTCGCCGCGGCGGATGTCCTCGCCCACCTGGATCACGTTCTCGCCCTCGGCCACGGGCTTGAGCACTTCGATAGTGGCGTCGTCTACCCGCTGCGTCTGCTCCACCATGACGACGGCGTTGGCCCCGGCGGGGATCATGCCGCCGGTGTGAACCAGCGCGGCCTCGCCCACGGCCAAGTGCAGCGTGGCGGCCTGCCCCATCGCGACCTCGCCCGCGACGGTGAGATAGGCGGGCAGCCCGGCGCTCGCGCCGTAGGTGTCGGCCGCGGTCACGGCGTAGCCGTCCACGGTGGAGCGCGGAAATTCGGGCAAGTCTTGGGCGGCGTGCAGCGGTTCGGCCAGGACGCGGTCAAGCGCCGCGGCGGTCGCAATGCACTCGGTGCGCACGTGGGGTGTGAAGTGGTCGCGGAAGTACTGCCAGGCGTCGGGTGGGGTGCGGACAGTGAAGAATTCAGTCATGGTCGGCTCAGACAGGCGATTGGCGTGAACCTCATTGTAGCCCGCGCCCCGGATAGCTGCAAAGAATGCAAAGAACACAAAAACAGAAGCACAAGGAATCTAGCAGGGCCATTCGCCTGTTCGTAGCGAACAGGCCCGATGCCTTTGGCACGGCGCGGACGGGGATGCTGTACGGCGCTTAGGATGACGGAGGGCGCACCCTTTTTCGCGCTTTGCTCATCTAATCCTTGTGTTCTGTGCGCTCTTTGCGGCTATGTGTTCTCCTCTACACCGCCGCGATTTGGCGCTGTTCGTGATGCGCGGTCAATTGATGCGGGTCGTCGTTGGGCGCGTAGGGGTCCACATGGACGACCACGTCGCCCAGATGGGGCAGGGCGTGATAGAGCGCGTGGCGCACTTCTTCGGCGACGGCATGGCCGTCCGCGGTGCTGAGCTGCGGGTCCACGGCCACGCCCAGGTCGGCGGCGAGACGATGGCCCAGCCAGCGCATGCGCACCCACTCCACCGCTTTGACCTGGGTGTTAGCGGCGACCGCGGCCTCGGCCTGGTCGAGTAGTTCCGGTTCGACGGCGTCCATGAGCCGGTACCACATGGTCACGGTGGCGTCACGGGTGATAAAGAGGATCGCCACGCCGATGAGCAGACCGATGATGGGGTCGACGATGGGGAAGCCAAGCCAACTCCCGCCCACGGCGAGCAACACGGCCAGCGAGGTCAGTCCATCGGTGCGGGCGTGCAGCCCGTCGGCGACCAGCGCGGCCGAGCCGATGGCGCGGCCGGTGCGAATCTGGAGCAGGGCGACCAACTCGTTGCCCACAAAGCCGATGATCGCGGCCAGCGCAACCCACCCCAGGTTGGTCAGCGGCGTGGGGTGGATCAACTTCTGGATGGATTCCCAAAAGATAATGCCCGCGCTGATGGCGATGGAGAGCACGATAAAGATGCCGGCCACGTCTTCGGCGCGCGAGTAGCCGTAGGTGTAGCGGCGGTTGGCGACGCGCCGCGCCAGATAGAAAGCGATGAGCAGCGGAATGGAGTTGATCGCATCGCCGACGTTGTGGAGCGTGTCGGCCAGCAGCGCAACGCTGCCGCTGATGAGGACGATCACGATCTGCAGCACCGCGGTGAGGCCCAACGCGGCCAACGCCTGCCAGACCGTGCGGATGCCGATCTCGTTGTGCTGAAACGCCTGGTCTTCGGCCAGGGCGGCGCGCTGATGGCTGTGGCCGTGGAGATGAAAGACTACGCTCAACCAGCCCCAGACGCCCCCGCCGTGATGATGGTCGTGGTCATGGTCATCGGCGTGCGGGTGGGGATGCGGGTGGTCGTGGCCGTGATCGTGGTCATCCGCGTGGGGGTGGGGATGCGGATGTGGGTGCTCATGGTCATGATCGTGGGCATCGGCATGGGGGTTAGGATGCGGGTGATCATGGTCATGATCGTGGTCGTGCGGGTGCGGGTGGTCGTGGTCGGTGGGTGGGTTGGTGGGTTCGTCGGCGTGTGTGTGCGACATATGCGGTTCTCTGGCAATAGGTGGTGATGGTTAGCACGATCAATCGGCGCGCCCCGCGGGCGCGACTTCGGGCAGATAGGGATGGTCGGGCAGGTTGCGGCGCACGTGGTCCAGGTGATAGAGCGCCTCGCGAAAGAGCACGGCGACATGCGCGTCGTCTACCGAGTAGATTACCTGGTTGCCGGCGCGTCGGGTGCGGACCAGCCGTGCGCCGCGCAGCTTCGCCAGATGGTGCGACACACCGGACGGCGTGATCTCGACCAGCCCGGCCAGGTCGTTGACGCTGTAGGGGTGCTCGGTGAGCAGAAAGACAAGCTGGGCGCGCGTAGGGTCGCTGAGGGCCTTAAAGATTTCCACAATATCGACCAACACATCGGCGGGCAAGGTCCCGTCCTGTTGGCGCAGCGCATGGGCGTCGGGCATGGGGTTCGCGTTCCCTAAGTATCTGAACACTTACTCAGATAGAGTGTACGCCAACTTACGTCTGAGCGCAAATCGGTGACGCGTCTTCTGAACAACGGCGCAACACACCTGTGTTATGATGAAATTAACCGATTCAAGGAGCGACCTCGCCGGTGGAGTCTCCCTGTACGACAGGGGCCGCCGCGCCGAGTGTTTTGGTGTGTCATCTGCGCGGGGAAGCCGTGCCCAACGGCGCTCATTGCCGGCTAAATTCGTCATGCGCTGTTCATTTTGCCGGCTGGACCCCACCGGTCGGCGCGTCCACAGCAATACGTTCTACCCACTGTCCTCATGCAAGGAGCAAAAATGACTGTCGTAGCGAAACCGGAACATGAAGAAACCACCGGCCCGGCCTCGGCGTCCTTCAAGGTCATCGGCACGCGACCGCTCCGTCACGATGGCGTCGACAAAGTAACGGGGCGCGCACAGTACGGCGCGGACATTCATCTGCCCGGTATGCTGCACGGCAAAGTGCTGCGCAGTCCCCATGCCCACGCTCGCATTGTCGCCATCGACACCCGCCGCGCCGCGGCGCTGCCGGGTGTGCTGGCCGTCGTGACCGCCGCCGATCTGCCCCAACCCGCCGGTCCGCTCGCAGAATTGGACGAACAGGCGCGGCAGATGCAATACCGGCGGGACAATCTGCTGGCCCGCGACAAGGTGTTATACGAAGGCCATGCGGTGGTGGCGGTGGCGGCCACCGATCCGCATGTAGCCGAAGAAGCCGTCGCGCTCATCGACGTGCAATACGAGGTGCTGCCCGCCGTCGTGGATGTGCAGGCGGCGATGGCGGACGATGCGCCTATCCTCCTGGACGCCGTCCGCACCACCGAGATGGGCTGGCCGCGCGGCACGACGCCCACCAACGTGGCCGCGCATATCCAGTTCCGGCAGGGCGACCCGGCGCAGGGCTTTGCGGCGGCGACCGTTATCGTCGAGCGGGATTTTCACCTCGCAACGGTCCATCAAGGCTACATCGAGCCGCACACCGCCACCGCCCAGTGGAACAACGACGGTTTTATCGCAGTTTGGACTTCGACCCAGGGCAGCCACAGCGCGCGGCAGCAGATCGCCGAGATCCTGGATCTCCCCGTCTCGCGCCTCAAGGTGACGCCGACGGAGATCGGCGGCGGCTTTGGCGGCAAGAACACCATCTATGTGGAGCCGGTCGCCGCGCTGCTCTCGCGCAAGGCCGGCCATCACCCCGTCAAGGTGACCATGACGCGCGCCGAGGTCTTCCGGGCGAGCGGCCCCACGTCGGCGTCGTATATCCACGTCAAGCTGGGCGCTGACGCCACGGGGCATCTCACGGCCGCTCAGGCGGAACTGGTCTACGCGGCCGGGGCCTATCCCGGTTCCCCGATCTGGTCCGGCGCGACGGGCCTCCTGGCCGCGTATCGCGTCGACAATTTCCTCATCGACGGCTACGATGTGCTGGTCAATCGGCCCAGCACCGCCGACTATCGCGCCCCCGGCGCGCCGAACGCCGCGTTTGCCGCCGAAACCGTCATCGACGAGCTTTGCGAAAAGCTGGGCATGGACCCGTTGGAATTCCGGCTGCGCAACGGCGTCAAAGAGGGCGATCGCAACATCGAAGGCGGCGTGTTCCGGCGCATCGGCTTTCTAGAAACTCTGGAAGCCGTCCGCACCCATCCGCACTATGGCGCGCCGCTGCCCGGCGAAAACTGCGGGCGAGGCGTCGCCGCCGGCTACTGGATGAACTGGGGCGGCAAATCCAGCGTCGCGGCCAGCGTCAATGCCGACGGTGCGGTCAGCCTGGCCCTCGGCTCCATCGATGTCGGCGGTTCCCGCGTCGCCATCGCCATGCAACTGGCGGAGGCGCTTGGCATCCCCGTTACCCAGGTGCGCCCGCAGGTCGTGGATACCGATAGCGTCGGCTACAACGATACGAGCGGCGGCTCCCGCGTCACCTTCTCCACCGGCTTGGCGGTCTATGAACTGGCGCAGAAGATCATCCAGGAGATGAGCGCACGGTTGGCCGCGCTGTGGGAAGTTGACCCGGCCACGGTCCACTATGCCGACGGCGTCTTTGCGGTGGCGGAGCATCACTTGACCTTTAGCGAGGCCGCCGCCGAGCTGGACGCCCAAAAGCCCATCGTAGCCGCCGCCGCGGTGCATCCGCCGGACGCCGGTCCCGCCTTCGCCGTCCATATGGTCGACGTGGCGGTGGACCCGGAGACGGGCAAGGTGACGATCCTCCGCTACACCGCGGCCCAGGATGTGGGGTGCGCCGTCCATCCCAGCTATGTGGAAGGGCAAATCCAGGGCGCGGTGGCGCAGGGCGTCGGGTGGGCGCTGCACGAAGGCTACATCTACGATGCGGCAGGCCATCTGACCAATCCCACCTTTCTCGACTATCGGATGCCGACAGCGTTGGACCTGCCGATGCTGGAGACGGTCGCGGTGGAAGTGCCCAACCCGGCGCATCCCTATGGCGTGCGCGGGGTGGGCGAGCCGCCCATTGTCCCGCCGGTCGCGGCCATCGCCAATGCCATCTACCACGCCATTGGCGTCCGCCTGACCGCGACGCCCATGTCGCCGGACCGCATTCTCGCCGCGCTCTGGGCCAAGGCGGACGCCACGGCGGCGTCCCGCAGCTAACCCGCCCGGCGGCGACGGTCGCCGCGCAGCCCGGCGCACCATGCGCAGCCGATCACGCGCAGGATTCGCATATCCTGCGCGTGATTTTGCTCTCCTCTATGATAAAATGGCACAAACGTTCGTTGAGCAGAAGTCGCAAGGTGACCAGGTGATCGAAGGGCGATTGCACCGGCGCAAGGGCGGCGGGTTGAGTTTCCTCATGGGCGGCGACGGCGTCCCGCTGTTGTTGCTGCACGGGATTCCCGGCTCGGCGCAGACTTGGACCAAGGTGGGGACCAAGCTGGGTGGGCGTTTCCGCGTGATCATCCCGGATTTGTTGGGCTTTGGTGCGTCCGAGCCGGGGGCGGGCGGCTTCTATCTGGAAGAACAGGCGAAGGCGGCGCGGGCGCTGCTGGCGCATCTGCACATCACCGATCTGTATCTGGGCGGGCATGACTTTGGCGGGCCGGTGGCGCTGACGCTCATGCGGCTCTATCCCGAGCTGAATGTGCGCGGGCTGATCCTGGCGGCGGCCAATGTGTTTACCGATACGCCGATTCCTCCCGCGCTGCGCGTGGCGAAAGTGCCGGGCGTGAACCGCCTGTTTTTCTGGGCGATGGCGGGCAATCGTTGGGGGTCGCGCATGTTGTATGACACCGCGACGCAGAACAAGGAGGAGTCGACTTGGCGCGACTTCCGCCGTCACTTGACCCCGCGCGCCATGTTGCAGACGAGCGCCATCTTCCGGCGCAGTCTGGCGAACCTCAAGACCAACTATCAGACGGTGGAGGAGATGCTGCCCACCGTCCGCTGCCCGGCGCTGGTGCTGTGGGGCGACGAAGATCCCTTCTTTGCGGCGGGGGTGGGCGAACGGGTGTGCGCCGCGCTGCCCCATGCGGTCCTCAAACTCTACGCCTACACGGGGCATTTTGTGCCGGAGGAGCGCCCCGTCGAGACGGCGGAAGACATTCTGCTGCGTTTTGAGTAGACGATGGCGACAACAGCGCATCTCTACTGGCTGGGCGGGTCGCCGTGCGCGGGCAAGAGTAGCATGGCGGCGCGGCTGGCGGCGCAGTACGATCTGCGCGTCTATGCCGTGGACGCGGCGTTGCCCCGGCAGATCGAACACCTGACGCCCGCGGCCCAACCGGTGCTCTACAAGTGGACACACACGCCCTGGGATGCGCTGTGGATGCAGCCGCCCGCGGTGCTGCTGGCCGAGGCGATCGCCGCCTATCGCGAACACTGCCGGTTGGTCGTCGCCGAGGTGTCGGCGCTGCCGCAAGACCGGCCCGTACTGGTGGAGGGGACGTGCCTGACGCCCGACGGCGTGGCCGCGCACCTGGCGGACCCGCGCCACGGGCTGTGGGTCGTGCCTACCGAGCCGTTTCAGCGCGCGCATTACCCCCGCCGCGGCCCGTTTGTGCAGTTCATCTTGAACCAGTGCCGCGACCCGGACCAAGCCTTGACTAATTGGATGGATCGGGACGTGGCTTTTGCGCGCTGGGTGGCGCAGGAAGCCGCCGGTCGCGGTTATCGCGTGCTAGTGGTGGACGGCAGCCGCACCATCGCCGACCATGCGGCGCAGGTCGCCGCCCATTTTGGCTGGAGTGAAGAACCTCATGCTGCCTGATGCGTTTGTGCGGACGGTGTTGGATGTCCACGAGGAGGTGGGCGCGGCCTGGCTGGACGGCTTTGCCGCGCGGTTGGCCCACTTTGCCGATGTTTGGGAGTTGGACCTCGGCGCGCCCTTTGCCCTTTCCTACAACTACGTCGCGCCCGCCACGCAGGCCGACGGGACCGCCGCGGTGCTCAAGCTCGGCGTGCCCTGTTATGAGTTGACGACCGAGGTCGCGGCGCTGCGGTTGTATGACGGGCGCGGTTGTGCGCGGCTGCTGGCCGTGGACGAAGCGGAAGGCGCGCTCCTGCTGGAGCGGGTGCAGCCCGGCGCGCCGTTGAGCACCCTGGCCGACGACGAAACGGCCACCCGTCACGCCGCCGCGGTCATGGCCGCGCTGTGGCGTCCGCTGCCCGCGGACCACCCTTTTCCCACCGCGACCCGCTGGGCGCGCGGGCTGGCCCGGCTGCGCGATGCCTATGGCGGCGGGACGGGGCCGCTGCCCGCCCCTCTGGTGGACCGCGCCGAAGGGCTGTTTCGCGAACTGCTGACGTCGGCCGCGCCGGATGTGCTGCTCCACGGCGACTTGCACCATGACAATATCCTGGCGGCGCAGCGCGCGCCCTGGCTGGCGATTGACCCCAAGGGCTTGGCGGGCGAACCGGCCTATGAGACGGGCGCGCTGTTGCACAACCCCGTGCCCCAGGTCGCGACCTGGCCCGATCTGCCGCGCATCCAGGCGCGGCGCGTGGACATCCTCGCCGAGATGCTGGGTTTTGAGCGCGCGCGGATCATCGGCTACGGCATCGCCCAGGCCGTGCTCTCCGCTGCGTGGAGCGTGGAGGACCACGGCGCAGGCTGGGAAGATGCGCTGATCAGCGCGGCGGCGCTGGTGGTATAATCGGTTGTAGCTAGCTCCGCACCACGCGTTCTTCTCCTGCCCGCCACCCGACGGCGGTCACATCCCCAACCGTGCCCGTCGCGCAGGCAGTGTTAGTCGCTCTCATCGTTGCTTGCTGCTGGATTTGCGGTGGGTGTCTGCGGCAGAGATGAGTCGCAAGCTGCCGCGTAGGCTGTCGTTTCCCTCTTATCCAAATCAACGCAGGCCGGATCGCGGGTGGCTGTCGCCCGTTGCTGCCCGGCCCATATTTAGATCATCCTGATCGAAAGGAGCCGGACGATGCGCATTCTTCTGCGCCGGCTGGTCATGCCCCTGGGCGGTGCGTTGGGGCTGTATGCGCTGCTCTGGGCGCTTGGCTGGAGCACGCCAAGCTATGCGGTCGGGCAAACCATTCGTGTGACCCTGAGCGGTAGTGATGTGGTAGTCTGTGGTTCCGTCGCAACACCCTGCCGCACCATCAAGTACGCGGTGGAGACGCGCGCCGCCGCGGGCGACGAAGTGTTGGTCGCGGCGGGCACCTATACGGAAACGTTCAACATGCAGCCGGATGTGACGGTACGCAGCGCATCCGGCTCGGCGGCGACCTTCATTGACGGTGAGAATGTGCGCGGGCCGATGGTGGTCGCGTCCGGCGCGACCATCACTGAAACGGCGCGGCTGGAAGGCTTCACCGTCAAACGCAGCAACAACACCGGCATGACGGTTAACCAGGCGTCGCCGGTGATCAGCGACTGTGTGTTCGCCGATAATACCGGCAGCAACGCCGGCGGTCTGGTCGTCAGCGGCGCGGACGCGGCGGTAGCGGTGTACAACAGTGCGTTTCTCTCCAACACCTCGACAGGCAACGGCGGTGGCATCGAGGTGATGGACATGGCATCGCTGCGCCTCGTGGACAGCCGGCTTGTACGCAACTCCGCCAAGAGCAAGGGCGGCGGCGTGATGGGCGATGGCGCGACGCGCATCGAGGTGACGGGCAGCCGCTTCACGCACAACCACGCCGGCAATCTCCCGGCGTTCAGTGGCTTTGGCGGCGGGCTGGGAGTCGGGAATGGGACCGGACTGGTGGTGACCGACAGCGAGTTTTTCACCAATTCGACCGAAGGCGGCGCTGGAGGCGGCATTGACATCTACGACGCGCCTTATTACACATTGACCGCGATCACGGTCATGCACAACGAAGCGAACCAGGGCGGCGGCCTCGACACCTTCAACTCGTCCGGGCTGCTGACCGGCAGCCAGATCATCAGCAACGTGGCCAAGACGGGCCGCGGGGGCGGGCTGTTGGCGACAGAGGGCAACCTCACGGTGGTCTCCTCTGTGTTTGCGCAGAACCGCAGTGACACGACGCTGGGCGGCGGCGCGCGGATCGGCAACGACATGGAGGCGTTGTTCCTCAACACCCACTTCGTCGAGAACCAGGCGACCACCGGCAGCGGCCTCTGCGTGTGTGGCGACAATATCACAGCCGTGATGCGCCACTGCAATTTCCGTGAGAACGTGGGTATGACCGAGGAGGGCGCAGCGCTCACGATCAACGAAGGCAAGACGACCGTCGTCGTCATGGACAGCCGGCTGCGGGAGAATACCGGCGGCGCCATCTGGGTCGGTAATCAGAGCCGTGCGACGATTGCCAATAACGTTGTCGTGAACAATCCCCCCCACTCCGGCATCGTGGGTCAGGTGCGGTTGCGGAGCAGCGTCGCCATGACCTTTACGCACAACACGGTGGTGGGCGACAAAACCAATGACGGCGTGCGCCTGCTGGATAACGGCGTCAACGTCATCGCCAACAATATCGTGGTCGGCCAACGCAACGGCATCCACTTCTCGCCGCCTGCTACCGCTACGCTGCGCAACAATCTGCTCTGGGACAACACGACAGACTATGTTGACACTGCCGCGGGGGCAGGCGACGTCTACAGCGTGCCGGGCTTTGTCGACCCGGCCGGCTACGACTACCATCTCGGCGTCTGTTCGGCGGCCGTGGACGCAGCGGGCAGCACCGCCCCGGTGGAGAGGGACTACGACCTTGACCTGCGGCCGGTGGACGGCGATAACGACGCTACCGCGACGGCGGACATCGGCGCAGATGAGCGGCTGACCCAGACGGGCAAACTGCCTGCGGCGGCTTTCACCTATACGGTGGATGGCCCCGATGTGGCCTTCACTAATGCGAGCAGCTACGCCAGCGCTTACCAGTGGGATTTTGGCGTGGCCGGCGCGACCAGCGTCCTGACCAACCCGACCTACAGCTACGGCGGCATCGGCGTCTACACGGTGACGCTGTCGGCGACGGGGGATTTTGGCTGCGTGGATCAAGTGCAGACAGCCGTGGCGGTTGTGAACGTCGAGCGACATTTACTCCTGCCACAACTGACCGTCGCGCCTGACTAGACCTAAGTAGCCGGACGGATGACCCAGGGGGATCGGTGTCAGCCGGTCCCCCTGCCGTTGCCGGGGCTGCCTGCATGCGACTTTGGTCGCAGCGCGGCCGCGGCGGGCGTGCGAGACTGTGCCCATCAATGCAATGGGCGCGGACGGGCGCGCCGTCAGCCACGGGAGGGCAGGATGGGCGAGCAAACGGTGTTGCGGCGGTTGGCCGCGTATGAGGCGGGCGGGGGCCCGCCGCTGGTCTATGGGCGCGCGCCGCAGTTGGTCTATTGGGAGGCGACGCGGGCGTGCGAGTTGGCGTGTATCCACTGTCGCGCCGACGCGCTGGTGCGGCGCAGCCCGGACGAACTGACCACGGCGGAAGCGCGCACGCTGCTGGAGCAGATCGCGGGCTTTGGCGGGCCGCGGCTGCCCCAACTGGTCATCACCGGCGGCGACCCCTTGCAGCGTCCGGACCTCTTTGAGTTGATCGCCTATGGCCGCGGGCTGGGGCTGTCCATAGCGGTGACGCCCGCGGGCACGGCGCGCCTGACGCCGGAGCTGATCGCCGCGTTTGGGCAGGCGGGCGTCAACAGCTTGGCGCTCAGCCTGGACGGGAGCGACGCGGCCCGCCACGATGCGTTCCGCCGGGTGGCGGGGTCGTATGCCTGGACGCTCAACGCCGCGCGCGCCATCGTGGCCGCGGGGATTCCACTCCAGGTCAACAGTATGGTGACAGCCGACACGGCAGCCGATCTGCCTGCGCTCTATACGACGATGACCGGACTGGGCATCACCCGTTGGGCGCTCTTCTTCTTGATCGGCACGGGGCGGGGCCAGGGGCTGGCCGAGGTGACGCCCAAGCAGAGCGAACGGCTGCTCAACTGGGTGTGGGGGCTGGCGGAAGCGCCGGCGACGCCCTTCGCCATCAAGACCACCGAGGCGCACCATTACCGGCGCATCGCGTTTACCAAGTTGGCGCGGCGCAGCGACGATGCCGGCATCGCGGCGCGGCCGGTGGGGCGCGGCTTTGGCATCCGCGACGGCAACGGCATCGTCTTTGTGTCGCACACGGGCGAGGTCTATCCGAGCGGCTTTTTGCCCCTAACGGCGGGCAACGTGCGGGCGTCAACTCTGGCCGCGGTCTACCGCGACCAGCCGCTCTTGCGGCGTCTGCGCGACACGGACCAACTGCAGGGCAAATGCGGCGCGTGTCCCTTCCGGCGCATCTGCGGCGGGTCGCGGGCGCGGGCCTATGCGGCCACGGGCGATCCCCTGGGCAGCGACCCGCTATGTCCTTATCAGCCGGCGCATTAGGGGGCGGGGAAGGTCATGGTGATGCGGATGCCGGGGCCGTCGCTGCGGTTGGCAATATCGACGGTGCCGCCGGCCTGCCAGACGAGCGCGGCGACCGAAGCCAAGCCGAGGCCCACGCCGGACATCGCGCCGGTGACGTAGCGTTCGCCCTGCATAAACGGTTGCCAAACCTGATCTAGTTGATCGGCGGCCACATGGCTGCCGTCGTCGGCGAGGCTGAGCACAAGGGCTTGGTCGGCGCCATGCTGCGTGATGACCTGGAGGCTGGGGCTGCGCGCCGGGTGAAACTTGATGGCGTTGTCGGCGAGTTCCCAGGCGATGAGGTCGATCGCACGCAGGGAGAGAGGGAGGATCGCGCCGGCCAACGCGATGGGGACGTCGATCTTGATCGTGCGGACGCCCACGGCGCGCGCGGCCTCGGCGATGCGCTCCACGGCCTGGGCGACCGTGGTGGCCGACTGCGGCTCGGCGCGCGCCCGCAGCTCCAGATATTCCAGAATTTCGGTCAACTCACCCGAAAGGCTGGACGCCCCTTGATGGGCGATGTAGATCATCTCGACCAGTTCGGGCGACGCGATTTCGTCCGCCGACAGCGCGAGCAACTCCAGCGCCGAAATGAGCTGGCTGGCGGGGGTGCGGAGTTTGTGCGAGAGCGCCGTCTGAAAGCGTCGCATGTCGAGGCTGTTGGAGATCCGGCGCGAGACGTCGCTCAGGCTGACCGTGCGGCTGTCGTCGGCTGCGCTGTCAAACACGCGCGCCTCCAGCCAGAAGGCCGGGGCGCGCTCCGTTTCCGGGCGCATCAGGGTATAGGTGTGCTCCATGGCGTGGGGCGAGTTCCAGTCGGCCCATGCCGTGTCGGGGACCAGTTGATAGGTGCGCTGGGCGACGGCGTGAAAGGTGCGGTTGGGGTCATTCTCCTTGAGGTCATCTGCGGTGATCTGCAGCAGCTGTTGGGCGCGCGGGTTAGCGTAGATGATGGCGTCGCGGAGTTGGGCGCGGTCGAGGACGACGTAGCCGTCATTGGACTGCTCGACCATCCACTGGAAGCGTTGGCGCTCGTAAAGCAGCCGCCGGAAGCGGTTGAGGCGCATGACGGTACGCACACGGGCGCGCAGTTCGAGCCGGTTGAAGGGCTTGGAGATGAAATCGTCGGCGCCTACCTCCAGGCCGTGGATGCGCGCGTCGGTGTCGTCCAGGGCCGTGACCATGATGATGGGCACGTCGTGCAGGGCCGGGTCGTCGCGCAGCTGCCGGCAGACCTCGTAGCCGTCCATATGGGGCATCATGACGTCCAACAGGATCAAGGCGGGGTGGAGGAGAGCGGCCTGGGCCAGACCCGTGGGGCCGTCGGCGGCGGTCTCCATCCGATAGCCCTCGGTCATGAGCAGGCCCATCAACGCATCGCGGGCGATGGGTTCGTCGTCGATAATGAGGATCGTGTTGCCCTTGGGCATGGTGAGTTCTCCTGCTGGGATTAGGCGGGCGGAGGGGGGAGAACTACGCGCGGAGCGGCGTCTTCCGGGCCGGCGGGCGGTTTCGCCGGCAAGATGAGGCGGAAGCAACTGCCGGATTCCGGCTGGCTTTCGACTTCAATCGCGCCGCCATGCAGTGTCACCATCCGTTTCACCAACGCCAGCCCTAACCCGGTGCCCGGTACGCGCCGGACCAGCGCGCTGTCGAGGCGTGAGAAGGGCAGGAAGAGTTTGGGCATGTCTTCGGCGCGAATCCCGACGCCGGTATCCTGGACGGCGAGGTAAACTTCATGGCCGTCCGGATGGGCACTCAGACGCAAGGTGATGCGCCCCTCTTCGGGTGTAAATTTGATGGCGTTGCTGAGCAGGTTGAGCAGCATCTGTTTGACGCGGCGGGCGTCGGCGATGATGACGAACGATTCCTGGGCACACTCAAAGGTCAGGTTCTGATGCTGTTTTTGGGCGATGGGTTGGACGACGCGCAGACTGCTCGCGCAGACGTCGCGCAGGTTGCACGGCTGCATCTCAAGCTTGAGCCGGCCCGCTTCGATGCGCGAAATGTCCAAGAGATCGCTGATGAGGTCGGCCAGGTGTTGGCCGCTTTCGACGATAGTGCCGATGGTCCGGGTCTGGGCCGCGGTCAACGGACCAAAGGCCCCTTCGCCCATGGCTTCGGCCAAGTTGAGGACGCCGGTGAGCGGCGTGCGCAATTCGTGGCTCATGTTGGCGAGAAACTCGTCTTTGAGCCGGGCTACTTCTTGCAGGCGAAGGTTAGCCGCCTCCAGTTCGCGCGTGCGTGCGGCGACGCGCTCCTCCAACTCGACGGCGTAGCGCTGGACTTCTTCCACCAGGCGGGCCTGTTGCAGGGCGATGACGAGCTCGGCGGCGACCTCCTCGACGATTTCGATGTGGGCAGGCGTAAAGCCGTCGGCCCGGCGTGAGCTAAGGGTGAGCGCGCCGACCAAGTGGTCGCCCGCCCAGAGGGGCACGCTGAAGATGCTGCGTTCGCCTTCTGCATACATCGCGCGCAGAAACTCACTGGTGAGCATCTCTTCGGTGAGGTTGGCGACCGGGTTAGCCGGCGGGTGGAGCAGTCGCTGCAACCAGGCCGACGTGAAGGGAACCCGACGACCGGTTCCCCAACTTGTCGGGCCGGTCGTATCCACGACCAGGAAGACGGCTTCCTGAGCGCCGTGCTCAACGAGCACAACGCTGGCGCGGCTGGCGCCGACCAGACGGCGCAGGTGGGCCACCGCGGACGCGGCGATTGCCTGCGGCGAGTGGGCCTGGATGATGGCCTGGTCGATGGCGTGTAGACCGTGCAGCCGTTCCGTGGCCTGGCGTAACTGCGCTTCGGCGGCTTTGCGCGCCGAGATGTCCTCGAACATCACGAGAATGCCGGTGACGTCGCCCTGGGCGTCGCGCAGCGGCGCGGTGGAAAGGCTGACGTCCAGTGTGTGGCCGTCTTTGCAGCGGCGGCGCACCTCACGCCCGGCATGGATGTTCCCGGCCAAGATGTCGGTCATCCGCCACGCAATTTCCGGCTCCTCCAACATGCCGATCTCAAGCGGGGTCTTGCCGATGACTTCGGCGGCTGTCCAGCCGAAGATGCGTTCGGCGCTGGCATTCCACATGCGGACTTGACCGGTGGTCGACATCACAGCGATGGCGAGGGGCGAGGAGTCGAAGTTGGCGCGGAAGCGTTCCAGAGCGTCGGCGCGTTCCTGTTCCAGACGCCGGCGCTCGGTAATATCTTCGAGGATGAACAATGCACCGGCGGCTTGGCCCTGCCTGTTATGGAGCGGCGCGGTGGAAAGACTGAGGTCGATCAGGACGCCGTCTTTGCGGCGACGGCGAACCCATTGCCCGGCCAGCATCTGACCGGCCAGGGTCCGGGCGCAGAATCTGCGAAATTCCGGCAGCATCTCCGCGTCTATGTGGGGCGGCAAGTTACCCAACGCTTCCTCGGCCGTATAGCCGAGAATCTGTTCGGCGCCGCGATTCCACAATTCCACCCGCCCGCCGCCGCCGACGACCATGATGGCGAGCGGCGACGAGTCGAAGACGGCGCGGAAGCGTTCGAGCGCCTCCAGCCGGTCAGCTTCCATGCGGCGACGCTCGCTGAGGTCCTGTACGTTAGCGATGCGATAACGCACATTGCCGGCGTCGTCGCGATGGGCCGAGACGTTTACATCAACAGGGAAGCGCGTCCCGTCTTTGCGAATATGATAGGACGTATAGCGTTCATAGTCGGTTTGGTGAACGCGCGCGATGCGCGACGGCGATTCGTGGCGAACCTCCGGCGCAAAGAGTTCGATCATGGGGATGCCAATGAATTCTTCACGGGTATAGCCGTACATGGTCAGAGCCGCCGGATTGGCCGTGACCAAGCGGTTGGTCTGGGCGTCTGCCATCAGGACCGCCCACCCGGCCTCGCGGAAGATCATCTCCCAGAGACGCAATTGTTCCTCATTGGCCTTACGTTCGGTGATATCCTCGAAGTTCGAGAGCGAGGCGACGATGCGACCCTCGCCGTCGCGGATCGGCGCCGAGGCGGCGCTGATGTCAATCGGGCGACCATCCTTGCGTCGCCGGCGCAACACCAGTGAGGGGAGCGAGTGTCCGGCCATGACCTGGGCCAGGTTCCGCCGTAGCTCGGGTTCGCTCGTCGCGTCCAGATAGGGGAGTTGGTGGCCGATGACTTCGTCCTCCGTCCAGCCCAACATACGTTCTGCGCCGGGATTCCACAGTTGGACGATGCCCGCGCCATCAATCATGACGATCCCCAGCGGCGACGACTTGACGACCGCCTCGAAACGTTGTAGCACCTCCAGCCGCTCGGTCTCCATGCGGCGGCGCTCGCTGATGTCTTCGAGGATGGCGAGCAGGCCGGTAATGTGACCTTCCTGGTCGTGCAGCGGGGCTGTGATGAGGTTGAGATCGAGGAAATGGCCGTCTTTGTGCCGGCGACGAATCTCTCTGCCGATGATGGTGTTGCCCGCGAGCGTGTAGCTTAAACTCGCGCGGAACGCGGCAATGTTTTCTGCGTCGACATAGGGTAACAGCCTGCCGACGACTTCCTCCGCCTTCCACCCGAAGACGCGCTCGGCGCCGGGGCTCCATAGCTCGACGCGTCCGTCGACGTCGAGCACCTCGATGGCCAAAGGAGCCGAATCGAACACGGTCTGGAAGCGCTGCAGCGCCTCCAACCGTTCGGCCTCGATGCGGCGGCGCGCGCTGAGGTCCTGCACGTTGGCCAGCAGATAGAGCGGGCGGCCGTCCGGGCCGCGATAGACGGAGACATCGAGTTCGACCGGGAACTGGCCGCCGTCGCGGCGTGTGTGGATGGAGATATACCGGACATAGTTGTGGGCCAGGACATAATCAAGCTCGGTGAGCAGGCGCTCACGGTCCGTCGGCGCAAACAGGTCCGCGACGTTCACTTCCGTCATCTCGTCGTGACGGTAGCCGTACATGGCGGCGGCGGCGGGGTTGGCGGCGAGGATGTGGGTCGCGGTGGCGTCCGTGACGAGCACGCCCCAACCAGCTTCCCGGAAGATCATCTCCCAAAGCCGCAGTTGGGCTTCGGCGGCCTTGCGCTCGGAAATGTCCTCGACGACAACCATGATGCCCAAGCTGCTGCCCGTCTCGTCGTAGAATGGGGCCCCGGTGATGCTGAGGTCCAGCCAATGGCCGTCTTTGTGGCGGCGGCGGATTTCCTTGCCGAAAACCGTCTCGCCCGCCAGGCTCCGGGCCAGACTTTCCTGGAAGGCGGGGCGCGCTGCGTCGTCAACGAAGGGCGGTGGCGCGCCGATCACCTCTTCCGCCGTCCACCCGAAGATGCGCTCGGCGCCGGGGTTCCACAGTTCAATCCGGCCCTCCGGGCTGAGCACGTGGATGGCTAAGGGCGATGCTTCAAACAGGGCTTCAAAGCGGTGCAGCGCCCGCAAGTGTTCGGTTTCCAGACGGCGCTGTTCGCTCAGGTCTTGCAGGCTGACAATCCGATAGCGCGGCGCGCCGTCGGCGTCGCGGTGCACCGAGGCGGTCACCTCGATCGGGAAGCGTGTGCCGTCCTGGCGCAAGTTATAGGAGACATAGCGGGCGTGGCCCTCGGCGTGGACGGCGGCGAGGCGGGCCGCAAGTCCGGGCCGCATATCGGGAGCGACTAGATCGGTGACGGACACCCCGGTGAGGTCGTCGTAGCCATAGATGGCGTGGGCCGCCGGGTTGGCCGTGACAATGCGGTCGCTTTGGATGTCGATGACGGCGACGCCCCAACCCGCGTCGCGGAAAGTCAGCTCCCAGAGGCGCAGTTGGTCTTCATTCTGCTTGCGTTGGGTGACATCGTCGAGGATCACCATGAGGGCGACGATGTTGCCCTGGCCGTCGCGCAGCGGGGCCGAGGAGCCGCTCAAGTACAGTTCATGGCCATCCTTGTGCCGGCGCCGCAGTTCTTTATTGGTGTGGACATAGCCGGCCAAGCCACGGGCAGCGTTTTCTTGAAAGTCTGCGAGGCTGCCGGCGTCGACATAGGGCGGGGTCTTGCCGATGACCTCGGCCGCGGTCCAGCCCAAGATGCGTTCGGCGCTGGGGTTCCACTGGATCACACGGCTTTGGGCGTCCAAGACATAGATGGCGAGCGGCGAAGCGTTCACCACGGCGCGGTAGCGTTCAAGGACTTGCAGACGCTCCTGTTCTTGGCGGCGCTCGGCGGTGATGTCGCGGATATTGGCAATGTGATAGAGCACGTTGCCGTCAGTGTCGCGGTGGAGCGTCACCGTGATATCGGCCAGGAAGCGGCTGCCGTCGCGGCGCACATGGGTCGTTTCATGGCGCAGTTCGCCGGTGCGGGATAGCGGTTCCCGTGTCTCATAGAAATCGGCCAGGACTTCCGGCGCATGGAGGTCTATGATATCCTTGCCGATCAGCTCCTCCGGCGGATAGCCATAGAGGGCATAGGCCGCCGGGTTCGCCATGACCACCCGGTTGGTGGCATGATCGACCAGCACGATGGCCCAGCCCGCCTTATGGGAGATCAGTTCCCACAAGCGGAGTTGTGCTTCCGCCTGCTTGCGCTCGGTAATATCGTCGAGAATGACCATCACGCCGACGATCTGGCCGGTATTGTCGTGGATGGGGGCCGACGCGGTGCTGAAGTAGATCAAGTGACCGTCTCTGTGCCGGCGGCGAATTTCCTTGCCACGGTGCATGTTGCCGGCCAAACAGAAAGCCACGTTGGCGTTGAAGTCGGCTTCGGCTTCGGCGTCGAGGTAAAGTGGGCGTTGGCCGATCATTTCCTGGGCCGTCCACCCGAAGATATGCTCAGCGCCGGGGTTCCATTGGAGCACACGGCCGGCCGCATCCAACACAAACACCGCCAGCGGCGACGCCTCCACGACGGCGCGGTAGCGTTCAAGGACTTGCAGACGTTCCTGTTCTTGGCGGCGCTCCGCGGTCTTGTCGCGCCCGACGCCGCTGATGCCGATGATATTGCCGGCGGCGTCGTACAGCGGTGTGACGCGTGTCTCAAAGTAGGCCACACCGTCGGCGGCAGGGGCCGTCCATTCGTAGAGAACATCTTCACCGGCCAGCGCCCGCCGGTTGGCGGCGGTGTGGACGGCGGCGACCTCTGCCCCAAAGATGTCGGCGCTGGTCTTGCCGAGGAAGAATTCCAGCGTCAGCCCGCCGCGCGCGACCCAGCGGCCATAGACCGCGGTATGGCGCTGGTCGGTGTCCAGCGTAAAGACGATATCGTCAAAGGAGTCGGCCAGACCGCGCAGGCGTTGCAACTCGGCGCGTTCAGCTTGCGTTAAGGGTAGGTCGGGGTCGGATGTGGTAATGGGAGCAGACGCATCATACGGCATGAGGACCGTTACCTACCGTGACCAGGTCACGTAGCGTACACTGCCAATGGGCGTCCAGCGGGAGCACTGGCAGCCCATAACGAGGTCTGTAGCGTGTTGAGAAGTCCGGATGATTCAGCATAGAAGTATATCACAGCCTATACGCCTGCAAACAGGCCCAATG